>CAIXAQ010000749.1 GCA_903917425.1 uncultured Bacteroidales bacterium | reverse complement strand
CGCTTCCCAGCATCGGGTAAATGGTATCGTTCAAAAAACCATTCAATAAATCAAACTGGGAAACGAAAATAAAAACGGTAACAATCATCGTGATGATTAAATCAATCACCCGCTCAATAAATACAGTTCCAAATAATTTTTCTACCGGTATTTTATCGGTTTTGGCCAATGCTGCGCAACGCGTTACTTCGCCCAAGCGAGGTACCAAATTATTTGAAAAATAGCCAATCATTACGGCAAAGAACATATTGCTGTTTCGAGGTTTGTAACCCATAGTTTCTATAAGCATTTTCCAGCGGATTGCTCTTAAAAAATGACTAAGAATTCCTAATGGTATAGCCAATGCTACCCACCAAAAGTTAGCATTACGAATTGCTATAATAATATCTTTTTTCTGGTCAGGCGTTAGTTTGATCAGAGATAGCCAAATAAAAAAAAACCCTATTCCGAGGGATATTGTTAGGCTGATTATATTCTTGAGTTTTGGATTCAAGGTAGTGTGCTTAGTTTATTTTGTGAAATATGATAATAAATGGCTGACTTTTTCTATTCTGTTATTGTGTAGTGAACGGGATTCCGGTAGTTCTGGTTGCCCTGAAAACTGATACCTTCCGTGTTTTTAATCTTAGGATGCGAATAACGGAATGCGTGCAAAAATACACAATTATCAAATACATTGATTTTCCGGCCATTCAGGATATGGGTTGAAAAATAAACCTTTTCAGGTTTCAGTTTGAAGCCGGTTAGTATAATACAATATTGTCTATCAACCTTACATTTCCAATAAAGGCAGCCACGCAAACCACCGCATGTTCCACATCCGACCAATCCTCGAAAGGTTGAAGCGTTTCGGTATCGACAATATCCACATATTCAATACGGAATAATTGATTTTCCTGGATTTCGCCTCTTATAAGCTGCCGTATGCCATCGGGGATAAACCAGGAATAGTTTTCTTTGATGCCCGAAAGTGCCCGGTATAGAACCGGAGCCTCGGCACGTTCAGCCTCCGTGAGCCGGGCATTGCGCGAACTCATGGCAAGGCCGTCAGGTTCGCGCACAATGGCACAGGGGACGATGAGCACCGGCATTTGCAATTTGTTCACCATTTTTTTGATGATGGCCAACTGCTGAAAATCTTTTTCGCCAAAATAAGCTTTGGTTGGCATAACAATTTCTAAAAGTTTTTTTACCACGATGGCAACCCCTTTAAAATGACCTGGCCGGAACTTGCCTTCCATCACCTTATCCAGAAGCCCGAAATCGAATTTTGTAAGGTCGGGTTCAGGGTACATTTCGTCTGCCGAAGGCGCAAATACAAGCTTACAGCCGGTTTCCCCCAGTTTTAGGATATCCGATTCAAGCGTGCGCGGGTATTTTGCCAGATCGTCGGCATTATTAAACTGTATTGGATTAACGAAAATGCTGACAACAACAAAATCGTTTTCGAGCACTGCCTGGCAAACCAGTTCCAGGTGGCCTTGGTGCAAAGCGCCCATGGTGGGGACAAAGCCTATAGTTTTACCTTCCGAAATTTGTTTTTGTACTACCGCACGGGTTTCAAGAATGGTATGAGTAAGTTCGATCATTTTATCAGTTTACTAATTTGCAATTCCAGGCAAAGATGAAGTATAATTCGATTTCACCGTCAAACCGGGGTTAATTATTTGATTTTGGTAAAAGTAAGGGTATCTCTGCCCAATGCAGAAGGCGGATCCGCAAAGAAAGAGCCGATTTTCAGCTCGTTTCCTTCAGGCATTAGTTTAAAATAGTAGCGGTTATATTGGGAATTACTCGACAGAAACCAGTTAACAGAAATGGAATTCTCGCCTAAAATATACCAATAAGGTCCCGAAAAATATCCCGGAAGAGAATAGCCCTCGGTAACACGGAACTTTCTTTTCAGATTGAATACCGGGTACAGTCCATCATATTCAGGCGAAAATACAAGGGTGTCTGTTTTTGAGATTGATTCAAGCCAGGT
>CAIXAQ010000748.1 GCA_903917425.1 uncultured Bacteroidales bacterium | reverse complement strand
GCGGCGCTGCATCACCGAAAACGGAGCCCAGCTTTTGGGATACACTATATCGGCATCGCGGAAAGCTTCGTCCATGCTGTTCAGCACCCTGAATTTCCCGCCGGAAGCCACTGCATTTTTTGCCGAAAGTCCCACCACGTCAGGGATGAGTGAATATCCTTCGGGATAAGCCAGGTCGACCTCCATGCCGAAACGGGTCATCAGGCCGATAATGCCTTGTGGAACGGACAATGGTTTGCCGTAGCTGGGTGAATATGCCCAGGTCATAGCGATTTTTTTACCTTTCAGGTTTTCCAGTCCTCCATAGTAATTTGCCAGGTGCATCAGGTCGGCCATAGCCTGGGTAGGGTGGTCGATATCGCATTGCAGGTTTACAATGCCCGGCCGTTGGGGTAGAACACCATTTTGAAATCCGTCGTCGAGTGCATGGCCAACTTCCTGCATATAGGTATGGCCTTCACCCAGGTACATATCGTCGCGGATGCCGATAATGTCGGTTAAAAAGCTGATCATATTGGCTGTTTCACGCACTGTTTCGCCATGGGCGATCTGCGATGTGCTTTCGTCAAGATCCTGAACTTCGAGGCCCAACAGGTTGCATGCTGAAGCAAACGAAAACCGTGTTCGTGTGGAGTTATCTCTGAAGTTGGAAACAGCAAGGCCAGAATCAAAGACTTTCGTGGAGATATTTTGGTCGCGCAGGAATTTTAACGCTTCAGCTACCAGCAGGGTTTGTTTAAGTTCGTCTTCTGTTTTTTCCCATGTGAGGAGGAAATCGTTTTGATGCAGGTTTGACTTAAGCTGTTGAATAGCTTCAAGGATTTGGTTGAATGATTTCATTGGTGGGTAGGACAGTTAATAGTTAATAGAAAATGGAAAATGGTTAGTGCCTTTTCGGAATCTGTTTAGGGTTTGAGGTTCGGATCTTAAATCAAAAACGCGTAAGCCGCATAGAATGCTGCCGCCGTTTCAAGGTGATCGATAGGAACTTTTTCATTAGCCGCATGGGCAAATACTTCATTTCCGGGACCAAAACCAATGATCGGGATTCCATAATAGCCGTTGATGGTTACACCGTTTGTCGAAAAAGTCCATTTATCCACTATCGGATCTTTACCGAAAAGTTGTTTGAAAGCTTCAACGCCGGTAGTTACAGCGGTATGCTCGGCCGGGATTTTCCAGGTTGGATAGTATTTTTCCATGCCGTATTTGAGACCTGTGTATGCAACTTCTTCGTAATGAAGTACTTCAACGGTGGCATCCATATCCTTAATAATTTCCTGGATTTCGGCAACGGCACTTTCTTTTGTTTCGCCCCAGGTAAGGCGGCGATCGAGGTGAAACTGTGCGTAATCAGCTACAGCACAAAGCGAAGGACTTCCTGATTTGATCTCGGAAATGGTAATAGAGCCTTTTCCAAGGAAATCATCAGATGGTAGACGTTCATTCAGTTTTTCGATTTCGAGGGCGGCGCGGGCAGCCATATAAACGGCATTGATGCCACGTTCGGGGGCACTGCCGTGACACGAAAGCCCTTTAAATCTTACCAGTATTTCCATCCTGCCACGGTGGCCACGGTAAATATTCAGGTTGGTAGGTTCGGTGCTGATGGCAAAATCGGGCCGCACATTTTCCTCTTCCACCAGGTATTTCCAGCAAAGGCCGTCGCAGTCTTCTTCCATTACACTGCCAACAACCAAAACGGTCAGGTCGCGGTCGAAACCGAGTTCTTTCAGTATGCGTCCGCTGGTAACGGCTGCTGCTGGTCCACCTTTCTGATCAACCGTTCCGCGACCAAAAACATAACCGTCTTTTATTTCACCACCGAACGGATCGAATGACCAGTTTGCGGCATTTCCGACATCAACGGTATCCATATGTCCGTCGATGGCCAGGATTCGTTTACCATTTCCGATACGCCCGATCACATTTCCAAGCCCGTCGATACGAACTTCATCGAAACCGGCTTCTTCCATCTGGCGTTTCAGCTCCAGTTGAACATTTTTTTCGTACATGCTGGTTGATTTTATCTGTACCAGTTTCGAAAGGTTTTGCGCAGTGTAATCGCGGTATTTGTGGGAGAGGGCGTTGATTTTTTCAAAAATTTCTTGCATTTTTATTGGGGTTTTAGGCTTCTATTCAGGGGTTAGGCTTTGGGTTTTAGGTTTTAGGGTGGGATTGTACTAGTGTTGAGTTTGTACTTTTAAAGGGAAATCTTGTTTTCCCCAAAACCTAACCCCTAACACCCAACCCCTTCTTCTTTATTTCTTCAATACTTAAAAGAATCACTTCCGCCGTTGCAGGCAACGAAAAAGCAGGTTCAAATTCGTGATTTTCAACAGCCGAAACGGCATCTTTTATCGCCAGCCACACTGAAAAAGCTAGCATCAGCGGCGGTTCTCCGACGGCTTTGCTTTTGCGGATGGTGCCTTCGTTAGGATAGCCTTCGAGAAGTTCAACATTGAAATGCCTGGGAATATCGTTTATGGTTGGGATTTTATACGTATCCGGCGAATGTGTGAGCAGGTGGCCTTTTTTATCCCATTTTATTTCTTCGGTTGTCACCCAACCTGCGCCCTGGATGAAACCGCCTTCGATCTGGCCAAGATCAATTTCAGGATTCAGGGAATCGCCCACATCATGCAGAATATCAGTCCGTAAGAGTTTTGATACACCTGTCAGAACATCCACTTCCACTTCGGAAACTGACATCCCATAGGCATAATAATAAAAGGGATTGCCTTTGCCCAATTCGCGGTCGTAAAAGATTCCGGGCGTTTTATAAAAGCCTGTAGCACTGAGACTCACCTGGTTAAGGTAGGCCTTTTTCACTAATTCATCAAAAGGAATTTTCGTTTCCGGATTTGGAGTTGCAAAAACTGAATTTTCCGAAAACAGGATCTGATCTGCACTGATAGATTCGGTTTTTAATTTCGATTTCAATTCTTCAAGGGCAACTTCGGCAAGCCGTGATTTCAGTTTATCGATAGCATTTTTAACAGCCATGCCATTCAGGTCGCTGCCTGATGATGCGGCAGTGGCGGAAGTATTCGGAACTTTCGAGGTATTTGTGGCGCTTATTTTAATAAATTCAGGCGATACACCGAATTCGTCGGCTGCAATACCATGAATTTTGGTATTCAGGCCCTGCCCCATTTCGGTTCCTCCGTGGTTAACGGCAATGGTTCCATCGTTGTAAATATGCACCAGGGCTCCGGCCTGGTTGAGGAAAGCGGTGGTAAACGAAATGCCGAATTTTACCGGGGTGAGCGAAATACCGCGTTTTACAAATTCGTGTTTCCTGTTATATTCCGAAATCGCTTTCCTGCGATCGGCATAATCTGACGAAACCAGCAACTCTTCATACATCACATGAAGGTGATTATTTGCAATAATCTCACCATAAGGAGTTACATTTTTCTGGCCGATTCCGTAAAAGTTTAGCTTTCGGATTTCGGCAGCATCTTTTTTCAGAAAACGGGCGATTTTATCAATTGCGGTTTCGATAACAGCCATGCCCTGTGGACCACCAAAACCACGGAAAGCCGTATTTGAAGGCAGGTTTGTTTTATAGGCTTTGCCAATAATCCGGGTATTGGGAATAAAATAAGAGTTCTCGGCATGAAGCATGGCCCGTTCGAGGATGGCACGGCTTAGGTCTGTCGCTGTACCGGCATCACTGTTCAGTTCAACTGAATAGACAATAATTTTACCTTCGCCGTTAAAGCCGATCTTATATTTTGAAAGGAAACGGTGCCGTTTGCCAGTTATTTTTTGATCGTCGTCGCGGAAAAGATGAATTCCAACCGCTTGCTTTGTAGCGTTAGCAAGCAAAGCCGCCCAGGCAGCCACATGATTTCCCTGTGTTTCCTTTCCGCCAAAACCTCCGCCCATGCGACGGACTTCCACATCGACTTCGTTTTTGGCAACACCAAGCACTTCGGCTACAATGGCCTGGGTTTCGGCCGGATTCTGGCTCGAAGCGTGAATCAGTATTTCTTTTCCTTCACCGGGAATTGCCAGGGCCGATTGCGTTTCGAGGTACCAATGTTCCTGCGCCCCGGTTTCGAGTTCTCCGGCAATTACATGCGGGGCTGATTTCAGGGTTTCCCCGACATTTCCGCATTCAATAATGCGGGGTGGAGCAATGAGGCTGTTTTTTGCAATGGCTTCGCGCAGATCAAGGATCGTTTCGAGTTCTTCAAACTCAATTCGGATCAGCTTTTCCGCTTTTATGGCAGCTTCCTCAGTTTCGGCAGCAATTAAAACAATGGCCTGCCCAATAAAAGTAACCTCATCTTCAGCAAGGCAGGGTTCATCAGGAATTACCGGCCCCATCTGGTTTTTGCCGGGAATATCCTTGTATGTAAGTATGGCAACAACTCCATTCAACCTGAAAGCCGCTTTAGTGTCAATTAAACTGATGCGTGCATGGGCTTCCGGACTGTAAACAACCCTTCCGACCAGCTGCCGGTTTGTCGCCATATCGTTCACATACACCGATTGTCCGGTAACGTGCTTGATGGCGCTGTCGTGTTTAAGATCTGCAGTTTTCATAGCCCGGATGTTGAAGTTTCTGCATAAAATTTTAACAGGAGATTACCCGCAACAAGCTTGCGGTATTCCTCGCCTGAACGCGCATCGCTGAGGGGCGTGAACTCATGTACAAGTATTTTCATGGCGTGTTCCACGTTTGCTCTCGTCCAGGGTTTCGAAGTTAGATAACGTTCAGTTTCGGAAGCCTGCTTAGGCTGGTCGGCCATGCCACCAAAGGCCAGAATAATTTCTTTTACAAGCCCATCTTCAAGCTGTAATGAAAATCCACCGCTAACAGTCGAAATATCAAGGTCTTTGCGTTTCGAAACTTTATAGGAATGCACAATAGTATTGTCCGGGAGTTTTGGGATATAAACGGCAGTGATCAGCTCATCGTAATGAAGATCTGTTAAGCGATATCCCCTGATAAAATTATCCAGGCGCACTACTCTTTCAGAATCCGGTGACTGAAGTTTAATATATGCCTTATAAGCTATAAGCAAAGGAAGCGTATCACCGATGGGTGAGGCAGAACCGATATTTCCACCTATAGTTGCCAGGTTCCTGATCTGGAGCGAGCCGAAAACCTGCAGCATTTTATTCAAAGCCGGAAGTTTTTCGATTGAATTTGACTTCAATTGTTCAAGATTCAAACCGGCGCCAATTTTGAAAACCTTTTCATCTTCAACAAAATACTGTAGTTCAGCAACGTCAGAGATATCAAGGATTTCGGCTAACAGTTCTCTTTTTTTGGTCTGCCGGAGCGCGGTATCCGAGGCTCCGCCAACGATAGTGGCATGCGGATGTCTCCGCCTCATGGCAAGTGCATCCTCCAAGGTCAGTGGCTTATAATAGTTCTGGGTAGGAGTATTGATTTCAACCGCCGATTTATCCCGGTTGATTTCATCGAGCAGACTGGCAATTTTGACTTCGTGAAGTTGAAATTTATCGGCATCAACACACGAACAGGCGTGTTCGGCGGCTTTAATGATAGACTGGTAACCGGTGCAACGGCATAGATTTCCGGTAAGTGCATCCTCTATCACTCCACGCTCCGGTTTATGATGGTTTTTATAAAGACCGAATAAGGACATTACAACGCCGGGCGTACAATAGCCGCACTGGCTTCCGTTCTGATTAACCATTTCCTGCTGAACAGGATGCAGTTTGCCGGAGTCGGCAAGGTTTTCGACAGTTATCAATTGTTTTCCATGAATCATGGGAAGAAAAACCAGGCAACTATCGATAGTTTTGTAAGTAAGTTTTCCTCCGTGATTTTCGGCAATTACCACGGAGCAGGCTCCGCAATCGCCTTCGGCACAACCTTCCTTCACTCCTTTGTGAAAAGGAAACGAGCGCAGGTAGTTGAGCACCGTAGTAGTTGGTTTCAATTCGGGATTTGCATTAAAATCAACAGTTACAACCCGGTCGTTCAATACAAACTGAATGATATCGTGCCTTGAACTCATGATTTTTTCAATGTGTTTTTTACATCAATCATTTTTGCAATAATGCTTATGGCAATTTCGGCAGGCGTTTCGGCTGCAAATGGAATACCTATCGGCATATCGACTTTGTTGAGTTGTGACTCGGTGAAATTGTGGATTTCCAGGGCGTTTTTCCTGATTTCAGCCACTTTGCGTTTGCTGCCTATCATTCCAAGGTAGGCAAATTCGTGCGGAAGGCAAGCCAACAGGACTGCTTCGTCGAAATCATGCTTATGCGTAACAATGGCAACGTACGTATTCACGTCAAACGTAAGCGAATCAATAATCTGAAGGAAATCGCCGTTCCGGGTTTCAACACCTGTCAAATTCCATGTTTCAAAAATGCCTTCGCGCTGATCGAAAACAAACGGGCGGAATCCAAGTCCGCTTGCGTAGCCGGCCAGGGCTTTACCAATATGACCACCGCCGAAAACATATAATTTCGGAAGGCATCCAATGGGTTCAAAATAGATATCCATAGTACCGCCGCAATGCATCTTCAGGTCATCCTGAAGGTGAAAATGCTTTACAAATGGAGTTCCACTGCAAATGAGTTTTAAAGCATCCTGAATTGCCTGAAATTCGACACTGCCACCGCCGATTGTTCCCTTAATGCTACCGTCCTGATAAACAAGCATTTTCGAACCGGCCTTTCGTGGTGTTGACCCGGTAGTTTCGGTTACGATACATAATACAGCCGGAATACCCTGCTCGATAACTGTCTTCAGATCAGTAAATATTTCCTGCATGAGATTAAAATATCAGGCTAAATTATAAAAAAATGGCCAATGTTTAGCTCCACTCCACCCAAATTCGTTATCAGGTATTCACAAGCCGTTAGCAAAAAACCTTTTGATATGGTGAGGATTTACATTTGCACCTCTTGTTTTCGGAAATTTCAATTCTATGTAACATTCAAATTAAATTTCCGGAATTTCAAATATCAAACTCTTTATGACGGTATTAAAAATCCCGTCAAGCTAAAAAATATTGTTTGGCGCCGTCAATCCTGTTTATTATACGATTCTGAGCCTTGACCGTTGTCGTTACCTTCCTCGTCGCCATCAAATATTTCAATAAACGGTTCGGCTTTAAAGGCTTTGGTTACTGCATATTTATCGAGAACCAGTAAAAACGAAGGCAATACCATGATATTGAAAAACATAGCAATAAAAAGGGTGGTCGAAACCAGCATGCCGAGTGCCTGTGTGCCTCCAAAACCCGAAACCATAAAAACGCTGAAACCAAGTACCAGTACAATAGAAGTGTAAATCATGCTGAAACCGGCTTCGCGCAAGGCATTAATGGTCGAGCGGCCGATATCGTTGCCGGTAACTTTCAGTTCGTGCCGGTATCGGCTCAGGTACTGAATGGCATTATCGACCGAAATTCCAAGTGCAATACTGAAAACAATAATGGTGGACGGCTTTACCGGAACACCTGTAAAACCCATAATGGCAGCGGTAATTATCAGCGGTATTATATTTGGAACCATCGAAACCACGATCATGCGCACACTGGAGAACATTAACGCCATGAGCAACGATATAAACCCGATGGCAATAAGCACACTTTCAACCAAATGTTTTATCAGGAATTCGGTGCCACGGGCATACACAAGGCTGTTACCGGTTATATTTACCTCGTAATCCCGGGCGGGGAATATTTCGGCTACTTTCGGCCTGATGCTGTCGAGTAAGCGGTTCATCTGGTTTGTTCCTACATCAGCCATCTGGAAACTTACCCTTGTATAACGCTGTGTGCTGTCAATAAACGACGTAAGCATTTGTTTCTGTCCTTCGGACTTGCGCGGAAAATACGAAAGCACAAAATTCTTTTCCTGCGAATTGGGCAGGCTGTACATTTCCGGATTTCCATTAAAATAAGCCTGTTTTGCAAATTTAGCCAACTCGGCGATCGAAAGTGGTTTTGAAAATTCCTTGTTTTTCAGGATTTCATTCTGCAATTCATCAATTTTCTGAATGGTTGATAATCGCATAACGCCTTTCTTCTTTTTGGTGTCGATTGATATTTCGAAAGGCATGACGCCTCCGAATTGCTTCTCAAAAAACTTAAGGTCTTTGTATAAAATATTATTTTCGCTGATGTCGTCAACCACTTTTCCGGAGGTACGCATATTCAGCATACCGATGATGCCCACCACCAAAAGAATTCCTGCGGTTATAAAAATCCATTTCCTTTTGTATTGGATGAGATAGATAATTTTTTCGAGCAGGCTGCTGAATATCCTGTTGTTAAGATGCTTGAGCTGTTTTTCGGTCGGGGGATTCATGTAACTGAAAATGATAGGCAGCAGCAGGATGCACAAAACATATTCGACCATGATGCTGATGGCGGCAATGATGCCAAATTCGCGAAGCATCTGGTTTGAAACCACTATGAAGGCGGCAAAACCCGTTGCCGTTGCTGTGTTCACCATAAGCGAAGCAAAACCGATGCGCTGCACCACGCGCGAAAGTCCCAGTATTTTATTTCCATGTTGCCGGTATTCCCAGTGGTATTTATTCAGAATATAAATGCAGTTTTCGATGGCAATAACCACGATAAGCGAGGGTATCACCCCTGTTAAAATCGATATTTTGAAGCCAAAAAGTCCGATTAAACCTAGCGTGAATATAATACTGACTGCAACCACCACCAGCGAACTGGCCACAACTTTAACCGACCGGAAAAACAGGAAAAGTACAAAAGCTGCTACAAGTATGGACAGAAAAATAAACAGGAACAATTCATTCTGGATTTTCCGGGCCATCACCGATCGTATGTATGGCAGTCCGGAATAATGCAGCTGGTGCCCGGTTTGAGTGGTATAAGCTGCTGCCCGTCTCACAATATCATCCGTAATAACAAGCCTGCTTTTGCTGTTCAGTTTCTTTTTATTCAGCGTAACGGCTAAAAGGTAAGTGTTTGATTTCGGATTATATAAAAGCCCCTCATAGAATTTAAGCGATAGTATTTTCTCTTTAATCGAATCCACCTCGGCCTGTGTAGTGGGCCTTACCGGAACAAGCGGAAGAAAATCGTACTTGCGAAGGCTGTCGTTCTTTACAATATTGGCAGCTTTAACGATAGAAGTAACGGCTTCAACGCCATCAATCTTAGTCATATCGTTGGTCAGGTCGTACCAGGCATTAAATTCACTCAGTTTGAACATTTCAGGGTTTACCACCCCGATCGCAAATATGCTTCCATCCTCGCCAAACCGCTTTTTGAAAGCGTCGTATTCCACAACCGTGGGGTCGTTTGCAGGTAACATTCGCGAGTTATCATACGAAAGCGTAACTTTCGATCCCTGCCATGCCATTATCGCCGAAAAGATACCAATAGTAACAAGAATGCCGATTCGGTTACGAAATATAAATCTGACCAGAAATTTCCACATACCTTGGTAAAAAAATTTAATTGTTTTGAAAAAGCGAAGATACAATAAATATTAGTAAAACATATCGGCTCAAAAAGCAATACAAATGATTGTAATGCAGCAATATAGCCATGTTTTCATATTTATTCCGGATGTGCATTTCATTGTTTTCCGCACCTGGCAAATCGACCCTGCCTTATGCAGGAAGGTATGCAGGAGAACGTTTTGCCTGTTCAATTCAGGGAAAACCTGGTGGAAAAAAGAGAAAACACAAATACAGAAAAGTGCCCGGACGCATTAAAAAGTGAGGTACGTGCTTACCAGAACTTTATTATCACCAATTAACTGAAAAAAAACAGGTAAGCCACTAACAAAACTGATCCGGTTGCCATCAGTAAATACACAACTTTTTGCTCATATTTAAGCAGCCTCTCGCATTCGGCTAATTTATGCTTTACGTCTTCGCCGTTATGCCTGAGTTCAAGAGCTTTTTTGTACCAGCTTTTAGCCTGCCTGAGAAGCTCAATCTTAAAAAAATCGTCCCCACGCTGTACAAATTCCAGGTAATCGCGTTCAGTAACGCTCATTTCGGCATTTGAATTATTGAGTTCCATAATTTTCGTTTGATGGTTTTCACAAATATAGTCATAAATAAGGGTATTGCCATTGTATCCTTGAAATTTCGCTCGTCTCGAAGTTTAGTAGTACCTTTCCGCTTTAAATTCAAAATTATGATTTGGGGGAAACGCTGGTTTCAGTTTACCATTTTAATGATATTGGCATTTGTCTGGGGCAGTTCGTTTATCCTGATGAAGATCGGGATGAAGAGTTTCAGCAGTGAGCAGGCGGCGGCCATCCGCATTTTGCTGGCTTCGATGGCCCTGCTCCCGATTGCGATAAAGCAAATCAAAACATTGAGGATCAGAGATTTAAAAAGCTTATTGATAGTCGGATTTATCGGTAGCTTTTTCCCGGCATTCATGTTTATGAAAGCCGAAACGCGCATCGACAGTTCGCTGGCCGGCATGCTCAACTCGCTCACGCCGGTATTTACGCTTATTGTAGGGCTACTTTTTCACCGTATTGCTTTTCGCCGGATGCAGGTTATCGGTTTGACAGTAGGTCTGGCCGGTGCCATCGGATTGATTCTTGCAAGCGATGGATTTCATTTTGGCTACATAAACAGTTATGCCCTTTATATCGTTTTGGCTACATTTTTCTACGCCATCAGTATCAACCAGATCAAATCCAAATTACCACACCTTACGGGAGTTCAGGTTACCTCATTTTCATTTTTATTTATTGGGCCGATAGCGCTCATATACCTGATAACCACAGATTTAGCACCTGTTTTGGCGAGCCCGGGATGGCCGGTTCATTTGCTTGCATTGGCTGTACTCGGTATTGTTGGCTCTTCGATGGCTATGTTATTAAT
>CAIXAQ010000747.1 GCA_903917425.1 uncultured Bacteroidales bacterium | reverse complement strand
CTGTTTATCCTGGTTTCGTTTTCGGCTTTTGAAACGAACGCCCAGCGATACGACGACTTAGTTCAGTTTTCGGGAGTTGTGGTTACTGCCGATAGTTTACGCCCCGTGCCTTTTGCCAATATCACAGTCGTTAAAACCGGTCGTGGCGCGACTTCCGATTATTATGGTTTTTTTTCAATAGTGGTTCATAAAAATGACCTGATCTCATTTTCAGCTGTGGGCTACAGATCAGGATTGTTCCATATACCAGATACCCTTTCGGCAAACCGGTATTCGCTTATCCAGGTCATGTCGTCGGATACTATTATGCTTACCGAAACCGTGATTTATCCCTGGCCGAGCAAAGAGCAGTTCCGTCATGCTTTTTTAACTCTTAATATTCCTGACGACGATATAGAAATTGCACGCCGTAACCTTGCATATATGGAAATGCGCGAAATATACGGCCGGAACTACGATCCCGAACGCTATGGCTATACCTCCGGACAAAGTTACCGCAACTATATGACTAACCAGTCGGATAAACTTTATTATAACGGACAGGTCATGCCAAATAACCTCCTGAACCCTTTTGCCTGGGCAAAGTTTATTAAAGCCTGGAAAAACGGGGATTTCAAGAAAAAAAATTAAAATTTTTCGTTTACTGAACTTCACTTATACCTGAGTCCAAACCTATAATTTATCAACAATGAAACGGCAGCGGAAATTTTTCTAATCCGGAAATTATACTACTTTCGCAATTAAGTCGTTATTTTTACCAATAATTGTACATTTCAAAAAGCTATTGCAACAATTCCAACTGATTTTGAGACCTTTTTCCAGCCTGACTTCCTGTTTTTCCAATTCATTACTGATCCTTGGTTTGCTGATAATAAGCAGCTACGTTTCGGCACAGCAGGTAGGGATGATTACCGGGAAAGTGAATGACGAGAAGAATCAACCGGTGGAAATGGTAAATGTCAGTATTTTAGGCCATCCGGGTGGCACAGCTACTGCTGTTGACGGCAGTTACAGCCTACAGGTTCCTGCAGCCACCACACTTAAAATTCTGTTCTCATTCATAGGTTTCAAAACCGATACTGCTATCATCAAAGTAAATGCCGGTGAAAAACTCAGGGTTAACCGGACTATCATTTCCACTGCAACCGAGCTTGGAAGTGTCGTAATTGAAGATCGTCAAAACCGCAGTACAAACCTCACCCGCATCGATCCGCACTCAGTGAATGCTCTGCCTTCGGCATCGGGAGGAATTGAAGCCCTGTTAAAAACAATGCCGGGAGTTGTGTCGAACAACGAACTTAGTTCGCAATACTCGGTACGTGGGGGAAATTACGACGAAAACCTCGTGTATGTGAATGATATTGAGGTATATCGCCCCTTTCTTGTTCGCTCCGGTCAACAGGAAGGCTTGAGTTTCCTGAACAGCGATCTGGTTTCCCCTGTTTTATTTTCGTCAGGAGGGTTTGATGCCCGGTATGGTGACAAATTATCGAGTGTGCTGGATATTAAATACAAGAAACCTACAAAATTGGCCGCCTCAGCTTCGGTAAGTTTGCTCGGAGCATCGGCACATATAGAAGGCACAAGCCCGAACAAACGGTTTACATACCTTACAGG
>CAIXAQ010000746.1 GCA_903917425.1 uncultured Bacteroidales bacterium | reverse complement strand
CCCGGCGATATGTGGTTACCTGCTAAAGTTACAATAGACTATGATAACCTGCAGTACTTCGAAAAATATGTAGACCCAAGCTTTCATCTAAAATACCTGATTTTCGTAACAAATCAGTTTGGCCCGGATAAGATAACTATTTATGGCGCAGTAGAGCCGATAAAAGCAGAGCAAAAGTCATTAGCATCGAAAAATAAGAAAAAAAAGGATAAGTAGGTTTCGATGCCCTTTGTATTTCCACTGCAATAAAAGTAACCTGGACAATCGAAATGACTACCAAAACTCAACATAAGAAATTAAAGATTCTCAAAAGGATACTTCCTTTTCAATTTTTTGTGTTCTTTTTGGTTTTTCTGTACAGTTGTTCAGCAACAAAAAATTATAAAGTTCTTTCATTTTTCTTCGATGGGATTCCAGCTCCAGTTAGCGTGACAACTTTAGCGACAAACGATTCGGTTAACAAATCGGACACCAATGCTTTGGCGCATATTCTTGCTGTAAATATGCAGCCAAAAATGCAGTTCCATTCGCCCTATCAAGATAAACAATGTGGCACATGTCACGATCAAAGTACAATGGGAAAGCTGTTAAAACCTCAGCCAGAACTCTGTTATCAATGCCACGAAGATTTCATTTCATCCTTCAAAGTACTACACGGACCTGTTGGTGGCGGGCAATGCAATATGTGCCACAGCCCTCACATGTCGATGAATAAACATTTGTTACTTCGGGTTGGCCAGTCCCTTTGCCTGTTATGCCACGATCAAAACCAAGTAATGGAAACCGCAGTTCACAAGGAAATTAAAGATGCTGAATGTACCAGTTGTCATAGCCCACACGGTGGAAACGACAGGTATGCTTTACGTTAGCCTATGTGCAAAAAAATAACATACACGATAATTTCACTAATTATATTGGTATGGCCCGGTTATGTATTTTCGCAAAAAAGCATCAATTCTATATATTTCTGGAAACTCCATTCCATTTCAGGAGAAGCAACGCTGAATGGGTTTTACCGTGAGCAGCAACGAAGCGGAGTTGGAATATACGAGTATCAGAAAAGCTCCTTTCTGTCGGGTGGGGCAATAGTGAAAACAACGAGTTCCATACTTCATCCAAATTTTTTAACTTTAGATATTGAAGCCGGATATATGCCCGAAACAAGCAGGGATAATTTTCTTGTTATTCCCGATCAGGCACAGGTAAGCACGTTGAAAAAACTGGGTGGGCTTAGCGCTTCATTTTTCAAACAAAAGAGTATTACACTAAATTTTTTCGGTAATTACGAAGAGCGTCATTTTGCCCGCGAAAATCTTACCGATGTTAAATCAACTGATCAATACTCAGGCGGAACCTTCAACTATAGCAACAAATTCCTGCCAATGAGTTTCAACTATCACAGCAAAAAATGGAAGGAGGAAGAAATTCATACAGGCAGGCAAAACACACTTGACCAAAAACTTTTTGATGCCCAATTGAGTAAATCTTTTACTAAATATGACAGAAATGAGTTGCGGTATTCACATGATGAAAATATAAACGTGAATCAGAATTTATACACAGTTGCTAACACAATTGACAATATCGATTTTACAAGCCATATTGTGCCCGATGCAAAGCAGAAATATAGCTTTAACACCATGATTTCCAATATGAACCAGCATGGCAATTTAAATCTGCAAAGGTTTCAGGCAAATGAAGCTGTCAATATTCAATTGCCATCGAACTTCTCCCTTTTTAGCAGTTATCACTTCTATGATACCCATCAGCCCTTAAGTTCATTTAAACAGAATAACGTAAATGCAGGACTGGAGCACCGGCTTTTTAGCAGCCTGCGCTCAAGAATAAATTTCGATTACAATAACATTAACCATACTGCTTATCATGAATTTAACAGAAAATCAGGCATAGAATTTAATTATACGAAAAAAATCCCGACTGGCCAGCTTTTAGTTTCGTATAAATTCGACAGGTACCATGAGGATTACAAGTCGGATCCGGTATTGTTGCAGGTTATTAATGAGCAATACGTTTTAACCGATAATGCCATTGTATTGCTGAAACTATCTGATATTCTGATTCAAACCGTAGTTATTAAAGATGCAACCGGAACATTAACTTATGTAAACGGCCTCGACTATATCCTGATCGAAAGAGGCAAATACATCGAAATTCGCAGAATTCCAGGTAGTTCAATTGCAAAT
>CAIXAQ010000745.1 GCA_903917425.1 uncultured Bacteroidales bacterium | reverse complement strand
CCGGTAAAGCCTTATGTAAAACAGTATATTGTTCTTAATTATGGCAATCCGGCCGACTTTTCTACAAATAAAAATCTTCAACACAACTTTAGAAAATGCCTCATTAAGCCTACAAAACGATTTAATACAATTTATGAAAAAGCATCATTCTGTAAATACACAGCAACAATAAAAATCATCCTTTCACAAGATGATTTTTACAGACATGGATGGGAGCTTTCACTTACTGATATAATTTCATTCGGAAAATCATTAGAACACCAGGCTAAATTCCTTATGCGAAATATGATTAGCTTTTACATGACTTTCCTAAATGAAAGGGATGCAATAACACATTTTCAAAATAACTTTGGGTTTACTGAGGATATCTGGCCTTATGATAGCATTAGAAAAGACTATGAACGATTCACTTCTACACACCCTCGGATATCATATACAAAAGACTTATCAGTTAAATTGGAAAATTTAATCCTGGTAAGCCTCGCTGATGTGGGCAATTTACTTCCTCCAGCTATATTAAAGTACAAATCCAAACAAATAAAATAATAATTTTTGGTAAAGTTGTCCAGCTTCGGGACAACTTTACATTAACAACCATAAACCATGAATATCGTTAAAAAACAAATTACCCTTGGAGGAAACATCGCTCTTTTTATCATCCCGGCTTCCCTGGTACATTCTGTACTTGGTGAAACAATCTTTTACTCAGGTGAAGATCCTACCATAGAAATTGAATGTGCGCCTGAATCCATCCGTCATACATTCAAAACAGTTCAAACACGTTCCGGATTAATACACGAACACTCAATTACTGCTTTTATTGCTGGATTCAATCCAACCACTATTGACAACCTTGCCAAACTGAATTATCATAACTATGTATTAGCCGTTATAAAAAATAGCGAAGGCAATTTTTTATTAATCGGAAATATAAATGAAAGCCTCAATTTTAACTACAATTTTGATTCAGCCGCCAATCCTTCCGACCGTAACGGCTCAGATTTGACAATATCAGGCCAGCTTACAACAACAATTAAATTTGTTCAAATGCCGCTTATTCCTGTGTAAAAAGCAACTAATAAAGCCTGTTTTCTTCTTTTTATGTCCTTTCGTACGAGTTTTTCAGCATGTAACATTGCTGAAAAATTACTCGAATGAAATTCCGAATTCTTTCTTCCCTCTTAAGATCTTCCTGGGCCATTGACGAACGCTTCGCTGTCGCTCATGGCGGAATCATTGCAGGACTGCTTAACGGATTGGAAATTCAACCCGCAGCTAATAATGTTGAAGCATCTAATTGTACCACTTATTATATTAATGAAGATTGTCAAGATATTGATCATTCAGATCTAAATATCTCAAATCCATTTTCAATTGCTGTTATCCCGGTTCGTGGTACTCTTATGAAAGAGGACGAAGAAGATTGCGAATACTTCCAGGCTGGCATGAGAACATTATCCGAAAGAGTAATTGAAGCCGACCGCGATACAAACATTTCAGGAATCATTCTTTATATCGACTCCCCAGGGGGAACAGTTGATGGTACAAAAGCTTTTTCCGATGCTATCAATGATGGACAGCGTTCATTGATAGAGCTCGGAATGAGTAACGACGAAGCGGCTAAGTCGGCTGTTGATTTTGCTCAAAATGCAGTAAAAAAAGAAACGTTAGAGGTCGTGCGGGCAATTATGTCCGGCCCGCTATACCCGCAAGAAAAAATGCATTATTTATTAGCTGTTAAAAACCTTATCCGTGCCAATACTGCTCAAGATAAAGAAGCGTTCAAAACTATAT
>CAIXAQ010000744.1 GCA_903917425.1 uncultured Bacteroidales bacterium | reverse complement strand
TGATAAGGATTCAGTAAAAATGACTACCAACAGGCAAATCGTAAGGCTTGATTTTATAAATGCCAGTCTGATGTTGCTGAAAACACTTTCAGTTTTCTCTGCCAGGAGGTAACTTAAAAAAAATAGAACAAAAGTTGAAATAATAAATATGACTCCCACGATAAAGAATTGTTAGTCTATATTATTACTGCAGTTAGTTAAAAATACTTATCATGTCCATAATAGTGGAAAGCAAAAATCCACCCTTATTTTTCAAATTGTCAAAAATGATCTTTTCTTCTTTGCATTATATAAATCTACTGGAGTATCCACATAATATGCTCATTCTGAACTTAAAATGATTAACGGTGGTTCACTAATCTATTCCATATTTTAGCCGGGTACATGATTGCGGAAATAGCCAGGTGAAGATACCTGCTATAATTATTTTCGGCCATCTGATAGCTCCTGTAATGTTTAATGTATTGGTAATATATAAATACCCGGAGCGGGTGCGTTTTCGTTTCAAATATCTGGTCCCTGAATCCAAAAGTTTGCCGGATGGTTTCAATCCTGAGGTTAGTGGTTGAACTGCCTGAGTGGACCCTGACCTTGTACAAAGGTTCAGCAAGATTAAAGAATGTATATCCATCCCTGACCATGCGTGAGAAGATTTCATAATCTTCGGAAGGAAAAATTTTATGGTAATGATACTTATCAGAAAGTGTTTTTTTTATGATCGCAGTAGCATGTAGTATTCCGTGTTCTCCTCTTCTATAAGCTCTTTTTATATTTTTATCTTCCACAGGAAAATTTGTCTTATTTATAAAGGAACCATTTGAAGAATGAAAATATAGGGCATTTGACCCAGAAACATCTACTTCAGGATGGGATTCCATAAACTGAAACTGCAGATGTATCCGCTCCGGCATCAGTAAATCATCGGGATCGGCACGCATTATGTATTTGCCGGTTGCAGCTGCAATTCCTGCATTAAGTGCCTCGGTGAAGCCCCTGTTTTCGGGAAACCTGATCACTTTAATAAACGGGGTTTCTTTAAATTCGTCAAGTACTTCGAGTGAATTATCGGTTGAACCATCATCAATAAGTATAAGTTCCATGGGCAGAACTGTTGAATTCAGTACACTACCGATAAATTCATTAAGGTACTTACCGTTATTGTAATTGGCGGCTATTATTGAAACATCTACTGAATTCTGCATAGGTTCCGGATTAAAATTCGGGAAAGTTTGGATGTAAAAAGTTTTGTTTGCACAGCTGGAAATTGCCTGCGTGCCAGGTAACATGTTTTGATCCAACGGTTTGTAACTACCTTAATTAGTGCACGCTGGTCAACGAGTAAGAGTTTTTGATTACGTTCCAGCAGTTGCAACAAGAAACGTTCAATTTCGATCAGCGTTTCGGCCTGTTTTATAGTATCTCCGTTTTTTACCAGCAGCAGCAATTCAGCCAGGTGATCGTCGATACT
Organism: uncultured Bacteroidales bacterium; assembly: GCA_903917425.1. Taxonomy (GTDB): domain Bacteria; phylum Bacteroidota; class Bacteroidia; order Bacteroidales; family UBA4417; genus UBA4417. The sequence goes on along the minus strand of CAIXAQ010000744.1, from coordinate 688 downwards.
TATTCCGTATGGTTTAAAAATCAATTTCAGCAATTTGCCCTCATATTCTGCAAGTCGTTCAGTGTTTTGCTGCGACACGCCTTTATTATGTATCCTGTATTGAACAAGGTATTCGGGGTAATTCCACACTTTATGTTTCCTGATGACCTGGTTCCACATATTGTAGTCTTCTCCAATCTCGAAGCCAGCGGCATATCCTCCTTCCGGGATTGCTTCCCGACGGATGACCAGGGAGGATTGAACGAAGTAATTCCTGAAAAGCATGATTGCAGGGATATGTTTTGGAGAAGCCGAAAGTTTCCATTTACGATTCAATACTGTGCCTTCTTCATCTATCATCCTCGCCCAGGTGCCAATCATGCCGAAATCGGGATGTGAATTTAGGAAATCAAGCTGTTTCCTGAATTTACACGGCATGGCAATATCATCCGAATCAAAAGGTGCGATATATCGACCCTGAGCGGCATTCAAACCAAGGTTGCGGGAAAAAACAATACCCTGATTAATGTCGTTAGATAAGATTTTGATTCTTGAATCCTTTATGGATTGAACTATTTCAAGGCTATTGTCGGATGAAGCATCATTTACTATTATGAGTTCAAAATCAGTATAGCTTTGTGTGAGAATGCTTTGTATTGCCAAGCCAACATACCTTACGGTATTTAAAAGGGGCATTATGATACTTAGC
>CAIXAQ010000743.1 GCA_903917425.1 uncultured Bacteroidales bacterium | reverse complement strand
TGTAACACAAAAATCGGTATCGCAAAAAAGCAACCCGGTTTTTTGAGTCATAGAATTCTCTTGTTCAAACTGCTTTTTAGCAATCAGCAAAATATCATCAAAATCATAAGGCCGGTTAATTTCCCGCAGGTATTCGCGTGCATATTCCGGCACCCAAACCGAGTTATTATGAAGAGCTAAACGTTCAGCTAACCATGATTTTCCTGTGGATTCCGGTCCTGTAATAGAGATTCTGATCATACTATTTCCTTAGCCAACAAGCGTTTGCGCCATTCGATGTAACCCATTACAGCCAAAACCAGGAAAACGATGTACTGTATACTTGTAAAAACAAGGCCTTTCATCGCGAAGAGCGGAATTACAAGAAAATCGCCGAGTATCCAGAGTATCCAGTTTTCTATTTTCTTAATTGCCATCAGCCACATGCCGGCCAGAAACAAGGATGTGGTAAACGAATCAAAAATGGGAACCGTGCTATTGGTATAATGCGACAAAACAAAATATATAATTCCGAATGAGCTTATTATCAATAACATATAGAATGTCCATTGCAATAAATTCAGGCTGCTGATAGGGACGTGATGCTGCTTTTCGTCGCGACGCGACCAGTTGTACCAGCCGAAAACACTCATAACAAAATAGAAAGCGTTGATTGCCATGTCGGCATACAGGCCGGCGGTTAAACACAGGTAAACATAAATCAGCACATTCACGATGCCTGTCGGGTAAACCCAGATATTCTCCTTCCGGGCAAACCAGACACTCAGTATCCCGAAAATGACAGCAACCACTTCAATCCATGTGGTATCGAGAATATTCGAGTATAACTGATGCAGAATTCCGGTCATGTTGGTTTTTAAAGGCCGCAAAGATAGTGATTTGTGCCCAAGGGATGCTAAAAGTAGGTTGAAAACAAACCTGGACTGCGATAGCATTTGGACTAACGCCAAACCCTGTATTTTTCATACTTTTGCATCCCAAAGTTTATGTTAGTATGCCAGGGTTGAAAAAGATATTTCAATTTCTTTTGCTTATAATTATTCCAATCAGTATCGCAGGTTGCCTTACCTGCGAGCGGAAAGAGTATGTATTTCAACTTACCGGCGAAAACTCGGGGAAACTGACTATTAAATATATCAATATCTTTTCGAGCCTTATTGACTCAACAGGTGAATTATCAGCCGATTACGATGAATTGACAAACCTTTGGTTAAAAGGCGAAAAATTGGAAAGGGATTTCCCGGATGCTACAAAATTCAGGAAACGTATTTTTGAGGAAGAAGGTACACTGTGCGGTGAAGTCAGCATGGAATTTGATGATTTATCGAAAGTGCATCTTTATCGTTTTAAAAATACAGGGCCTTTTATGTTCAGTTTATCAAGTTTTAACGACGACGGAGAAACATTTCTTCAGACTAACGGTGAGTTTGGCGGTGATAAAATGCCTGTTATTTTCTGGCCCGCAGAAGAACAATCGCTGCGATTCAGCACAAAAATTGCGACGCCTGACAGCAGTTGTGTTAGCATGTTAAAACAATGGGAGGATAAGCAAGCACCTTTTCAAACAAAAGGTATAAAACAACTTTTAACTATGCCTGACTGGCAAAACCTGAAAGATAAAATTTTAAAGTAGTTTTATGATTATCAGTTATTTAAACATTCAAACTTTCGGCAAAGTCTTTTAACTGAACGCCGTCGAAATTTCCAGAACTCATAAGCAGAAGGTTCGAATTCCCCCATTCTAAGTCGTGCAAATATTCCTGCAGCTTGCCTGAATCCGAAAAAACCAACAGGTTATTCTTATGAAAAGCTGTCATAATATCCCCGGGCTGCAGCATCGGGAGTTTCTTTAATGCTAAAGCATGAGGTGAAAAATATACAATTGCCTGATCCGCTTTTTCCATGCTATCGGCATATTGAGCCAGGAAATCCTTATTCAGGCTGCTAAAAGTATGCAGTTCGAAACATGCAACCAATTTGCGTTCAGGATATTGCTCTTTTACAGCTTGAATAGTAGCTTTTAGCTTCGATGGCGCATGAGCAAAATCGCGGTATGCATTAAAACCAGGCTTTTCATTTATCAGTTCTAACCTGTTGGATGCCCCGTTAAAGCTGGAAATTGCTTTATAAAAATCAGAATTACTGATATCTAACTGATTGCAAACCAGGCGGGCTCCTTCCAGGTTCATCAGGTTATGCTGCCCGAAAACCTTCAGAGCAAACTCACCATCAGGAGTAATAATCCTGGTTTTACCATCGGAAACGCTATATGAAGGGATGCCGTATGGAAGCTTTTTCATGCTACCAGGTACTGATTCTGCGACTTTTCGTACTTCCTTGTCTTCTTCGCAATAAATCAAAGCACCGTTATCAGGAACCATTTGCATAAAAATGCGAAACTGTTCAATATAGTTATTAAATGTTGGAAATACATTCATATGATCCCAGGCAATACCGCTAACCAAAGCTATATCAGGCTTATATAAGTGAAACTTCGGACGAAGGTCAAGCGGTGAAGTGAGGTATTCATCGCCTTCGAAAACCATAATTTTGGCTTTTTCCGTCAACCTTACCATCACATCAAATCCTTCGAGCTTTGCCCCTACCATATAGTCGCAATCAATACCGCAATAATGCATAACGTGAAGGATCATGGCTGTGATGGTTGTTTTTCCGTGGCTTCCACCAATCACCACCCGAAGTTTGTCTTTGCTTTGCTCATACAGAAATTCAGGATACGAATAAATTTTCAATCCAAGCTCTTTGGCCCTTGCCAATTCAGGATTATCGCTACGGGCATGCATCCCAAGAATGATGGAATCGATACTTTGATCCAGTTTTTCGGGAAACCAACCAAATTGCCCGGGTAACAAGCCATAAGAATCTAAGCGCGTGCGCGCCGGATCAACTATTTCATCATCCGATCCTGTAACATGGTATCCTTTGAGGTTCAAGGCAATAGCCAGGTTATGCATGGCACTCCCTCCAATGGCAATAAAATGAATCCGGTTTTCAATCATGGCATCTGAATTTTTCTGATGTGCGAAGGTAAAACAGAAAATTGAATGACGGCAATCATAAAAATGAAAAAGCTGACCTAATTTGAACAGGACAGCTTTTTTCATATTAATCAGTTACCAACTATTTCTTGAGTGAAACTTTAAACAATTCAGTTTTTTCGATCCCGATAATTCTAACAAGATAAACACCTGAAGCGCAGTCGCTCAGGTTTACTTTATATATATTATCCGCTTTTTCAGGAATATTAATCGATCTCACAGGTTTTCCTGAAGCGTTGTAAACAACAATTTGTTTTACGTCTTGAAAACCACTGCTGGCTTCTACATTTAGTTGCCCGGCAGTAGGATTAGGATAGACCAGATATTCTAGTTCTACTTCATCAATTTCTTCTGCTGCTTTCGCTAATGCATACTTGTATCTTAATTTGGTACTGATACTGTTAGTGCCACATCCCGAAATTGTTGTTACCAGTTTTACGGTTCCTGTGAAGGTAGCTGTCCAGATAATTTTAGCATCATCACCACAGGCATCATCGGAATAAGCGATAAACGCACCAGTACTGTAGCTACGCAATGTTAATTCTGAGTTATACGAGGCAACGGCACCATCAGCAGAGCAATATGAAAAAGTATAAATTCTACCTAAAACAACATTAAAAACTGCATATTCACCAGCATAAATTGAGTTTTGAGTTTTCCATGATGTAGTTGGCGAAAGTGCCGAACTTGGATACTTAACTATACTGTTACACCCTTGAGCAGTAGATGTTACTGTAATGGCAACTGAACCCACATTATTGGTTTCGTTGCTTTCGGTCACCTGTGCATCAGCATCAGCGACAAGCAGAATAAACCAGGTACCAGCAGCCGTATTTGCAGGAATTGTTATAACTGAACTCACTGCGGCCATTGCATTCACTGCCAGCGAAGCAACCGCTGAAGTTGCAAGGTAAGTATCAGTCGCAGCATAAGTATTGTCAGCCGAAAGGTAGTATTTTAACGAACTGGCACCTGCAACTGCCGTACCTTGATTTTTCACTGCGGCCGATGCTGATGTTGTTGCCCCTGCATTTAATGAAGTTGGTGTTAAAGCAGGAGTCTGAACAACCAGGTCAGGAGAACCGGCTGAAGATGTTACTGTAATCTGGTTGCTACCCACATTATTGGTTTCGTTAGTTTCGGTAACCTGTGCATCAGCATCAACGAAAAACAAAACATAGTAGGTTCCTGGAGTTGTTAATGCAGGAATGGTGACTGATTTATTAAAAACAGCGGAAGCACTGCCTGCAAGGGCTGCAACGGCATCAGCAGCCAATAAAACATCCCCGGCAGAATATGTATTGTCTGTTGAAAGGTAGTATTTCAGATTCGAGGTTCCCGAGGCAACAGTACCTTGGTTTTTAACTGTACACGAAGCAGTAGTGGTTTGGCCATCAGGAATTGAAACCGGACTCGCCAAAGGTGAAAGAGGCAGGAGATCTATACCGGAAAGAGCTGAACCTACCTGAAATGAAGCAATCCTTGTTTTACGTGCATTACCGGCTCCGATATATTCAGTTGTAAACCAGAATGTTTTATCATCTGTGGGATCGATGCTGATGGATGCATAGTCGCCCCAACGCTCGTAGGTAGATTGTGAGTATGCGCCGGTTGTAATTGTCTGCTCTGCCAGATCGAGCACACCTGCGCCTGTGGCATACGCTGTTGCCGATTGTCCCGCGTAACGGATTCCCGGGTAAACTGTGCTGCTTGAAATCGAATAGCCTAAACCAAGTTCGCCCTGGCCGTTAAGCCTGATGCTTCCCATCCAGCGTGAATGAGCATCCGGTGCATAGGTTCCCGATTGGCGGAGGCTCCATGTGCCTGTAGTCTTACGAAGCTCGTACCAGCGCACTCCGGCATGATCTGTGGCATCAACATCAACAGTATGGCAACAAACCAGGGTCTGGTAAGATCCAAAATTCCTGTATTGCGGAGCATTCATTACAACCTGGGGAATAGCATCCAATTCCTGCGAGGTTCCAGGCTGCTTGATGTTTGTCCAGTTATTTCCAAAATTGCTATCGAAAGCAGGAACTGCCAACTGCTGAACCCTGTTAAAAGTGGAAGAGGTGGGCGTTGTCCAGTTTACTGCAAGTTCATAAATCCAAAGTTGATCGGCACCTCCGGCAATAGCATCATCATTAATTGTTATAAACAAACCCGGGCTTCCAGCAGGGGCTGCAACTCCGTCATTGTCAACGGGAGGTACACACATAAAACCATCAATGGTGGTAGGCCTCCAGGCATTATCAAAGCCAACCATTTGAGCGGTTAATCCACTTAACATTTTAGAACGTTCGACGACATAAATATCTTTTTTACCAGCGGATGAATTATTGGTGCCCATATAATAGCCATCACCCCATATACCGATCTTTTCATAATCAGGCATATCATCTACATCGAAAGAGTAGCGGTGCCATGCCCCGGTAGGATCATTGGTTTGCGAAACAGCAAATAACATATAATCATTAGCTCCGCAGATAGAAAATTCAACGGCTAGCCATCTGTCCGCCTGTTCATCGTATAGTACAACCGGATCGCCATCATTACATGTTGCACCTGTAACACCGGTAAACAAAGTATTCATATTTGCCGGACCGGCAACAAGAGTTCCGGTTTTGGAATAAATGGCATAAACCGAATTGATAGTCTGCATGAAGTGGCTAGGCCCAACAGTGCCGTTGCAATCAGGAGGGAAATAAGGCGATGTTTGACCATCAAATGACACAATCGGAGCTTTCGGAGGCATCACTGTTCCCAAATCCCGTTGCCAAGCTGGGTCATCGCCCTTCGGAAAAGCAGTTTCTGCAAATGGATATGATCGTTCACTGATTTCTTCATTGCGCGGTTTGGCGGCATCAATTTCCATTTTTTCGTATTCATCACGAGTCAAGGCAGGAATATCACGTAAAGGAAGTGAAAGCCCGTGATACTGGCCAACTCCAACGTAGGATGGAATAATTGCATGATCCTGTGCTTTTAACAAAAACGCACTTAAAAATAGCAATAACAGAATAAAATAGTTCCTTTTCATAGGGTTTGC
>CAIXAQ010000742.1 GCA_903917425.1 uncultured Bacteroidales bacterium | reverse complement strand
GCCCAATTTCATGGATTTATTAAAAGAGAAAATGATACCCTGAAATTTGCTTTAAATGCCTCATACCCAAAACGTATTTACCAGCCGGAAGATTGGGATTCGTTTAAAAAAGCAGTTGCTTACCAAAACGGACTCACTACGGACCCGGTAATTGTGAGGGTAAAGTGAGGTGAGGGTGGTTAATTGTTATTCGTTAATCGTTAATCGGGAAAAGTTAATAGAAAATGGAAAATCGTTAATCGGTAAAACGTAATTCGTTAATCGTTAATAGGTAATGGTTATACGGAAAATGGTTATACAGGAAATCGTAAATCGTAAATCCGCAATCGTAAATCGTAAATCGTAAATCCGCAATCGTAAATCCGCAATCGTAACTCGTAAATCGTAAATCGTAAATCTGCAATCGTAAATCGTAAATAACGTCTCTAAATTCAGCAATTAAATTCCCATGATACATAAAATACTCCTACTAACTATTGGTCTTTGCACAGGCATTACAGTTTTCGCCCAGGAAACAAAATCGGATGCTGTTTACCAGGAGCAAACCAAAGAATATTCATTGAATAAGGATGGCAGCTGGAATTATCATTACAGCCACAAATTACTGATAAATACCTATTTTGCGTTTCATAACCTGTACGGAGAGGATTTTATAGTGTACGATCCTTCCTTTCAGAAAGTTAAAATAAACTCATCCGTCACAACTATGGCTGATGGCAAACGGGTACCAACACCTGAAAATGCCTACAACGAACTTCTGCCAGGTTTTGCAGCCAATGTTCCGGCATGGAACCGCCTGCGCGAAATGGTGGTTACTCATACTGCCCTTGAACGCGGAGCAATCATTGACTTCAATTACACACTCTCGACTTCCAAAGGTTATACCCAGGCGCTTATGGGTAACGAACAACTTTTGATGAACTCGCCAGTAAAGAAGCTTACTTTTATCATCAATGTCCCTTCAGGAGTTGCTTTAAACTTCGAACAATTTAATATACAGTCGAAACCGGCGATTTCGAAATCACCAGGAAAAACGACCTATACATGGACTTTGAATGATTTACCACCCGCGTTGCGCGAAGACTTCAGACCCAGGGAGCAGCAAAACAGGCCGAGAATCGTGTTTGCTGTTGTTGCAAAAAAAGCAGATGTTATTGCCGGTTTTGCTTCGCAGGAAGCATTGAAATGCGAAATCCCGGCTGATGTTAAGGAAGAAACGGCTGCTGCCGTTGAAGGAATAGACCTGCCTTTGCTGAAAGTATTAAAACTCCAGGAGAAAGTGGCTAACGAGCTTAATACCTGGCAGGTTCCGTTGCAATATGCAGGTTATAAGTTGAGGAATGTCGCAGCAATCTGGAACAGCAATGGCGGAATCGAAGCTGAAAAAGCAGTACTTCTTACAGCTATGCTTCGTTCGCAGGGTATTCAGTCCGAACCTGTTGCAGTGGTGGCTGAAAGATATTATACTAAGAAAGTAGTTAGCCCGGCTTTATTTGAGCGATTCCTGGTGAAAGTGAGTTTACAAGGCATGGAGCCCGTTTTTCTGTCGCCAACCCAGTCCGAACAGCAGGATCTCAGGTTTTCGCTTGCCGGCAAAAGGATTATTTCACTCGTTCCGGGTAAATTACAACTTACGGAGGTGATAGGTGAGCCAAAAAATACGCTTGCGCTTTCCGGAAATCTTGAATTGAGCGATGATTTAAACCTGAAAGGAAATCTGGGTCTCGAACTGGGCGGGCGCATGAATCCCTGGCTAAAGTTGCAAAAGGATACTTCCTATTTGTCCACCATGCTATCAAATGCATTCGGAAACGGAAAGATTACGGATGTTGTAAAAGGCAAAACGGATATGGATCTTTCTTCTTTCAGTTTCCAGGCTTCATCCGGAGCTTTTACCAGCGAAAAAGCCAGTCACATTTTTTTGAAACTCCCTGCCATTGCTACCGCTTCCGATAGCTGGCATATGACCGAACTGGTAAGCATCCGCACCGAACCGTTCGAAATCCCCTTCCCGCTCAGCGAATCATACGACCTGTTTATTACGTTACCCGAAGGAATGACCTTGGTTTCGCCTCCTGCAACTCTTACCCAGAATAATGAATTTGGAAATATGGATTTTTTAATTTCTATTGAGGGAAGACAATTGCATATTGTGCGGAATATCAATATTTTAAAAACATATGTTCCCGTTGAAAAATACGACACATTCCGTATGATGATAAATACCTGGAACAGCAAAAAATACAGGGAAGTGGTGTTGAAGAAAATTTAACGCCTCCAGGCGTAGCGGCAGATTTATATAGCCTGCGAACAAATTTTGAATTAAAACACACTTTAAATTGAAAAAATGACTGAACACAACCTGAATAATAAAAATGCGGTCATACAGTTTTTAAACCTCACAGCTTCAGGGCTTGTGGCCGAGGCATTCGAGTTGTATGTTGGGCAGGAATTCAGGCATCATAATATCAATTTTAAGGGAGATGCCGGATCTTTGAAAAAGGCAATGGAAGAGAGTGCGTTGCTGCTTCCTGAAAAAAAACTTGAAATTCAGTTTGCAATTGCCGAAGAAGACCAGGTGGCGGTATATTCTAAGGTCACTATTTACCCGGGAGAGCCCGGTGTGGCCCTTGTTCATTTCTTTCGTTTCAGCAACAATAAGATAGTTGAATTATGGGACCTGGTGCAGACTGAACCTAAAGAAATTATAAATGAAAATGGCATGTTCTGACAGAACAGGCTTTTTAAACAATTGTTCTTCCAAGCTGACCGCCATCAATCAGGTTAGCAATGCGCTTGGCATTCATAAATTGTTTCTGTAGATCAATGGAAACTTCATCCGATTCGGCAGTTTTAATTTTTTCGAGAAGCTCTTTTAAAATCTGGCGAACCCGTTTCGATTTAAACGATAATATTGAATTTGGTATAAGGAAATCGAGGACTTCGTGCTCCTGGAGCAGACGGATTTTCCGCTTTTCCCAGTTGGGACTGAAGGTGTATTTTGTGGCAATCAGGTCAATTACCGGCCCCGAAATCGCATTGTCAGGATGATTGGTCAACTTGCGGTAATCAATATCCGGGTTGTTTTTCAATTCATTAACGCAGGTATCGAAAATCTGCTGGTACTGTGCATTTGTAAAATCCAACTCATCCGCTTTTATATCGTTGATAATAAACCCGGCGGCTTTCACATTATTTTTAACCGGTACGCCGGTCACAGGATCAGGGTAATTCGTCTCAATTTCCACATCTCCATAAAGTAACAACTGCCTGATTATCTCACGTTCAATATCTTCGGTACTCAGTGCATCGAACGACTCCTGCTGTACTGCCGGTTCGGGGGCAAAAAGGTTATCAATTTCTTCGGCTTCAGGAGCGGTTGCTCCTGCCTTCTGCGTATATTTCTTACGCATCAGTTTGTTGAGTTCGTTCAGGATGGCTGTTTCGTCCATCTGCATTCGATAAGCGCTTTCTTTTACATAAGCCAGCCTGGTAAGCTGGTCGGGGATCAGTGAAATGCTTTCGATAAAATCCTTCAACACGGTAACCCTTTTAATCGGATCACGTCCGGTCTCACTTAACAGAAGGTCAATTTTAAAATGTATGAAATCCTTGGCATTCTGTTGTATAAACTCCTGTACTTCAGCTCCGCGGCGTGAGCGGGCAAAGGAATCAGGATCCTCACCATCAGGGAAAAGCACTACTTTTACATTCATCCCTTGCTCAAGAATCATATCTATTCCCCGGAACGAGGCTTTGATTCCGGCAGGATCGCCATCGTAGAGAATAGTGATGTTTGGCGTATAGCGCTTTATCAGCCTGATCTGGTCAGCCGTTAACGAAGTGCCGGACGAGGAAACCACATTCTGTACCCCGGCACGGTACATCGAAATCACATCGGTATAACCTTCCACCAGGAAACACATATCGTTGGCGGCAATGGCATGTTTGGCAAATGAAATTCCGTAAAGAACCTTGCTCTTATTGTAAATCTCGCTTTCAGGCGAATTCACGTATTTTGGCCTCGTTTTATCCGAAGTCATGATACGCCCGCCAAAACCGATCACGCGTCCGGCCTGGCTGTGAATAGGAAACATAACCCTTCCGCGGAAGCGGTCGTAAAGTTTTCCGTCTTTATTGATGCTCAAACCTGATTTTTCGAGCATTTCGGCACTAAAGCCATTTTTCACCGCATGTTTACTGAAAGCATCCCATTCGTCTGGACTGTAACCCAGCTGAAATTCGCGGATGGTTTCATCGCTGAAACTCCTCCCATGAAAATACGACACTCCAACCGAAAGTCCTTCGTCGGTATTAAAAAGCTGACCGGCAAAATATTTGGCGGCAAAATCAGTAATTGCCATCAAACCCTCGCGGGCCGATTTATCGGCTACCTGCTCGGCTGTTTCGGCTTGCTCCTGAATTTCGATATTGTATTTTTTTGCCAGGTAACGCAAGGCTTCAGGGTAGGTGAATTTTTCGTGTTCCATCACGAAGTTTACCGAGTTACCGGCTTTACCGCAACCAAAGCATTTGTATATTCCTTTTGTTGGCGACACGTGAAACGAAGGTGTGCGCTCATTGTGGAACGGGCATAGGCCTGTAAAGTTGCTTCCACGCCTTTTGAGTGACACAAAATCAGCTACAACCTCCTCAACACGGGCGGCATCAAATATCTGTGATATGGTATCGTGAGGGATCAAAGATCAGGGAATGTATTAGGTTTCTAAACTCATAAATTAATGTATTTTTTAGCACAAAATTCAATTCTTTAATTCAAAATTAAAAAAGCAAAATTCAAAGATTAAAGTTTTTGGTCTCTCAATATATTCATAATGGGAATAGAGTGAGAGTTTTTTAAAACATATTTTCCATATTTCATAAAACATTTGGCTCTTTGCACACGCTTTTTGAACTTTGATTTTCGAATTTTGCTTTTTGAATTATTCTTCTTTTTGGCAACTATCTGTGACAGTGGTGAGAGCTTTGCCGAACAGTTCTTGCTTGGCCATAATAGAATTTGCAAAATAACGAAAAAATGGGGTGAGATTTGCTGAATGGAGCACTTAAATTCCCTGGAATGGTTGAAGCACATTAACAGAACAAAAAATCCTGGGCTTATTTACCGGACAATAAAATACAGCCTGTTGTGAGTCTAACAATTATAATAAACAATTGATGTCGCAGCCAGATGCGAAACTATGGAATAAACTCTGTAAACAAACAAAAACATGAGGTCGAATTCACTGCGGGTACTACAAGATAAATTTCAATATGCTTCTTTGTCCTTTACCCGGCAGTCAGCCTGGGAATTCTCTCACTTCCCCCCGAACACAAAGTCCAATGTCGGCCACAACTGCCATTTAGGATTTACATACGGATATTTACCGTACGCCAACACGTATCCACCCCTGATTCGAAACGAGTTACCTACTGCCCACATGATGGTTCCCGTGTTTTCGAAAAAGAAATTATTTTCGGGCCGTGTAATGATAAATACCTGGACGCCTTCTTCGTATAACCATTTCTCATTCAGGCTGCCTTTAACCGTACCTCCTAGGCGTATGGACGTTCCTTCGTAATAATGCGCCATACGGGGATAAAACAGCGGAAGATCGATAGTGGATTGACTATCTGGTTTATCCGCCCGCAATGCAAAAACAAAACCGGCATAGGCTGATGCCAGAACAGAAGGAGATATTTTACGGGAAACTATCAGCGAATTATTCACGGAAAGTATAAACGAATAACTGTATTCTGGTGATATCAAACCCCCGATTCCTTCTCGGCTCATAAAATTGAGGAAGGGTGTCGGAACACTCAGGCTATGCTGGCTGGCAATGATGAAATCCTTTTTAGTTCCCAATGCAATTTTTACTCCGGCTGAGGGAATAAGAGGAAGCATCAGAACATTGGTATACACCTCTGTCTTTTTGTTTACCCCATACCTGAACGGCTGAAAAATACCGCTTTCCCATTTCCCGGCAGGCATCAGGTAGGCCGTATTATAACTCCATTTTTGGGATACAGTCTGGTCCTGGGCATAAAGTGCCACAGCACTATAAATCAGACTTAGAAAGATGATTGTTTTTCTGGCCATTGTAAGTGTTTTTTATCCGAAAATCGGTTTCGTACTAAATATTTGATTCTTATTACTATCCCCTTGTGTACCTGATATTTATTCAGCTTCTCTGCGGTTCTTTGCGGCTTCTTTGCGTAACTCTGCGGTAAAAAAAGGTTTAACCGCGGAGAACCGCTGAGTTTTTACGCAGAGAGCCGCAAAGCTAAAGTTTGTTAACCAATCTTTTAAGTCCTTCTACAACACGTAAAACATTAAAATTCATTAATAAGCCTAATTTACAACCTGATAGCTTCAAATAAGTTAAAACTTGTGCTGTATGAATTTCGTTTAATGCCTCAACAGATTTTAGTTCAATGATTACTTTTCCCTCAACAACCAAATCTATGCGGTATCCAACATCCAACTTTACTTCTTTGTAAATTAATGGTAAAGGCTTTTGCTTTTCAACTTTTAGACCAGCTTTTTGCAATTCGTAAAACAAACACTCAAGGTAAGCGCTTTCAAGCAAACCAGGTCCCAGTGATTTATGAACCTCAATTGCACAACCGATTATCTTTTCTGAAATCTCATTTTCTATCATAAATAACTTTTTACATTTTTGCTTTGTTTATTTATGCAACCGGATTGTCCTAATTGTTTTATAAAATTCCTTCTTCCTGTTCCATCCTATTTTCAAGGTTTATTCTTTAATCAGAACAAACTCCGCGCTTACTGGTGCATGATCCGACTCGTTGAAAAATTCCTGGTGTGTTTTTGCAGAACCACTTCGCCAGCGGTAATTAGTAAATAAATAGTCGAGGGTGCGGTCCCAGCTGTGCTCGGGGCGCGTGGTATGGGTGAAGTATGCAGCCTGGTTCTGCTGGTATTCGTTCAACGGGATAGCGCATTTATACGTCGAATAAAGGGGATTAAGCCATTCTGCCTCAGGAGTGTAATTGCTGCCGTCCTTGTGTTGCGGGTCGTCACCCGGCTGGTGAAACGATTCGCCGGGGCACATATCTTCGTAGCAATAATCGGTTGAATCGCTTCCGGGCGGAAGTTCGTTCAGGTCGCCGCCAGCAATAAAGTACTCACCGGCTGCATCCAGTTTATCCAACTCGGCCTTAAATTCCTCGTAATGCTTTTTCTTTGTATCATCGGTAGCAAATGCCGACGCATGCATATTTAACAACGAAACTTCCCTGAACCCCGGAATTTTTATCTTGCCGGTAACTATACACGAATGCAGGTAAAAATAATTCACTATTCCAGCCTGATCGGTACGGGTAGCAAGGTTAATCCTTTTGGCATCCGTGATCGGCCAGGGCGAAAGCAGCACCAAACCCATATCCATGCGACCCAGACCATCGCTGGGTATAAATTCCGCCTTCCATTCCGGCACATATGCCGCGTAATTAAAATAGGTATTATCCAGAATATACTGAAGTTCATTGATATAGGCTGTCCGGTTCGATTTCACATCACACTCCTGGAGAAAAAGAATATCGGGTCTTACTTGGTTAATACGCGCAATAACAGCATCCAGGCCTGGAATTACTTCTTCTTTCCTGAAAACTGTATTGTTTCCGCAGGCATCACCAAACCAGGATTGACGACCTATGCCGAAGCGGATATTCCAGGTCATGACTTTGAGTGTAGAATCCGGCGCCTGCGCTGCAACTATAGTGCTTTTAGAATACATCACGGCATCTTCCACATCCTCGAAGCCGGTAGCTAATGGTTCACAGGAACTAAAGCCAAGCAAAAGCACAG
>CAIXAQ010000741.1 GCA_903917425.1 uncultured Bacteroidales bacterium | reverse complement strand
CAGATGCATTAATATGATGCCATCAAAACCATCCTTTAAAAGTTTGCTTTGAACCAGCCCCTGTGCAGTATCGGCAGGCTGAAGGTATTGATAGGATTGAACTCCGACGACTCCTTTTTTAAGTTTCAGTACTATTTTATCTTCAGCAATCCTTTGCGAATTTTGATCTCTAAGCGGCGCAATTACCAGTACCTTGGTAAATGGTTTCATCGACGAATTAAACGAGGGATCTGCCCAGCTTTTTTCGAGTTTGGTTGCGGGACTGCAAGCAAACATCAATCCGATAAAGCATAACGGAATAAGTGTTTTGATTTTCATGATTTTTTGGTTTGAAATATAATTATTGGTTGTTAAAAAAATGAAGAAGTATTTGTAATTATTTTTACTTCTGCCCTAATTTAAAGGTTAAACCTCCGCCCAGAGCCCACTGGTACATGGAAGAATAAGTGCTTACACCTGCCCCGGCTCCGCTGGTACCAAAATAAAGACTTCCGCCAACGGATTGAACGGCAGATAATAAATCGGCCTGTAATTTTATCCCGACTGTTTCGCTGATCCAGATATTTGTTCCTAATTTAACAGTATAGGCAAATTTTGTTTTAGTGGCTTCTTTCCCTGAAGTTGCATCTTTAAAATTTAAAATTGCAAGTCCAAAACCCGCACCTGCATAAGGCTCCACCTTGCCACCGATTTTAAAGTAATTGTTACCTCCGAGCAAAACATAGTTCATGCCAATATCAAAGTCCATGTTTTTCAGGGTGTTGTCGAAATACTCCATCGAGCCATTAGCCTTCCGATGCAGGTATTTGAGTTCAACTCCTTTTGTATTTTCGAGCAAATACTCACCTCCAACACCCCATTGATATCCCCCTTCGATCGTTCCGTTAAAGTAACTTGTTGGGTTGTAATAAGTATCAATGTTGTCATCAAAGACATACCCGGAAAAAGCATTCAACCTGATTTGCTGAGCTAATGCCATGCCTGCAATACCAAATGACAGGATAAATGTGAGAAAATACTTCTTTAAAAATGTTCTGGTTTTAATCATTGAAATAAATTTTATGCGCAGTTTTAGATGTTAGTTGCAACCATTTCCTGCTGCTTATCATAGGGGACAGTATTTCCGTTGAAAAGCAAAAGATACGGCCCAGTATCTTCAGAAAGATAGGACTGGGATCTACAATCCAAACCGGTATTGAATGCCACCCATTCCTTGTGTCCGTGAACCAAGGAAACCAACTTCAGCCCTCAGCATAAAATGCTTATTGATCTGAAACTGGGATCCGACAATGAAGTTCCACTTGTCCTTCAGGTTTTTTTGGAGGGAGTATTGCACGGTAGCCTCCTGATCATCGTTAAGTGCTCCATCCATAGAAGTCAACAGGTTAGAAGCAGCATTCAGGGTGCGGTTGGCAGTTTCGTATTTTGCGGCATTAATGGGATTTTTTTGCTCTACAGGGGTTAATCCACTCCACCAGGATTCAACCTCGGCTGATTTTTCATTTACTGACTCGAAACCCTGGTCCACTTTTCCCTGCAACTCCTCAGTAGGTATTAACTCTGAAAGATTCAATGATCCATTCGTGGCTGATGAAAATTTAACACGGAAACCACCTACCCAGAAAGCTATATTCTGATCAGGTTTTTTAAACTTAAAGGTTTTTCCCGCACGTGGTCCGAAAACAAAAGTAAAAACGGGTTTGTCCAGAGCACTCACATCGGACCAGGCACAGTTCATATCAAGGGCCAGCCAACCTCCTCCAACACCGATAGTAGGTGTAATACCGAATCCGGCTACTACCGCGTCAAAATTTGCCGTAGTTGAAAAACTTGTAATTTCTTTCCATACATCTGCTGTATCCGGTAACCATAGACCTGCACTGATTTCAGTAGATGACTTGGCTTTGCCAAAAATCCCGTAAACATTCAGAAAAGGGAGAATCCAGATATCCGGCCTTACTGTTAAAGCGCCTGCACTTGCTGTAGCTTCGTTAAAGCGGATTATTTCATTGAGGTCATACATCGGACCGTTGTTAAAACCTACAAAAAGGTTATCAATAATCAGGGCTGATTGCTGTTGTAGGTAGTTCACACTAATACCGGCTGAATAAGGCAGGTTATACCCTTTTGCAGCCGCTTTCGCGCCCCATATCGGAAGAGAATAAGGATAAGGCTTTGCTTTGATGCTGTCTACCAAAGCTTCGTTCTTTTTGCCAACTTCCTTATTGGTATAAACCTGTGAAAATGAATAGTTTACAGTAAGGAAAGCAACAGTGAGAAAAAGTAAAGTTTTTTTCATGCCAGACTTTATTGAAATTGAGATTAATCTTTTTGGTTTAATTATTCATTTTTGTTTGCATTACAAGGCTGCTGGTTGTGTTATAACCCATTTAAAGACAAGCATTCCTGGTAACTATTATTCTGTAGCAGAATCTCCTCCTAAACCAATTGGTATTTTCAGGTAAAAATTAAGGGAAGAGTTTTTCATTGTAACATCCGGTGTGAGGCTGACATTCACCAGACCGTAATAGTAATTCACGCCGATGGCCATACTTTTAAGTTGTTTTTTGAATTTATATCCTGCTCCTCCCACCAGGCCGAAATCGAGGCGTGTATATTGGTCCTTAACATCCTTGGTGTAACTGAGGTCTCCATCCAGGGTTGAAGTTTCAAAAATGTCCACAGCCTTGGTGCGGAGGCCTGCCTGTGGCCCTGCCTCTATATACCAACGGTTATTGAATCGGTGATGATACATTATAGGAACATAAAAACAACTTATTTTTTTTGTTAAAGTCCCACCTTTATAAATTGAATCAAAATCTGCATTCCCTAGGGAATAAACAGGCATTCCCGTTGCACCAACATTGGATTTTACCAGTACGCCTGTGCTTATAAAAGAATTGTTTTTCACATTTACGTGAAAATAAAATCCCAGATTGAAATGGTTAAGGCCTTCGGAACCGCTGATATCATTGAGATAAGAACGGTTCAAGCCACCAATCATTCCGAATTCAATTTTAGGGGTATTCAATGCTTCGCCAAATACAAGCGAAATTAAAACCTGCGCTTTAAGTGTCACTGAAAACAACAAAAGGAAGGATAGAACGAATGTTTTTATCAGGTTTTTCATTGTTTTCTATGTTTTAAATAAGTTGCCCCGACAAGATCAGATTTTTTCCCGCCAGGGCATCTTATGATAAATTTATTTTTTCCTGTCAATGGTTACATAGCTGATTTTACCATTGAACTTTGAAGAAGTACCATAATCAGCAACATGCGTTCCTTCATCAATGCCGACATCAGCCAAATCATCCACTGAGAATATACCAGGCTGGGTTTTCTCTATCCTCTTTTCAACTACTTTTTTATCATTTACTGTAATGGTACCAACACCGCCTTTACCAAGACCACCATCAGATTTGAAACTAAATTCCAATTTATAATTTCCAGGTTTCAAAACCTGGTCAGAAATGATTTGAGTAGATTCAAGTCCAAGGTAATTATAAGCAAAAGCTGGTTTCCCGTTTTTAATATAGAAAGATAACCCGCCGAATCTGCCGCCCTGGCAAACGATTACCCCATTAGAGTTAGTATTTACAGCCACTTCGGAGGTGATTGTATAGGATTTGCCTCTTAAATCAATGAAAACATCAACGCCCATTCCTTTCATTCCTTCGCCATAAGTTACTGATGTACGATTACCCATCACTGTAGGCCTGCCCATCAGTTCAGCATTGGTACGTTCAAGGAGCCTGTCGTCAATAGGCAACACATGGTATT
>CAIXAQ010000740.1 GCA_903917425.1 uncultured Bacteroidales bacterium | reverse complement strand
TTGTATTTATTAACCATGGCCTGCATTATATACCGGAATGCATCAAAGATATAAACCTGCTCGAAGTGGGTTTCGGAACAGGACTAAATGCCTTGCTGACTGTACTCGAAGCCAAGAAACTGCGTCGTAAGATTAACTATGTTGCTATTGAACCCGAACCGGTTGAAACCGATATTCTTGATCTGTTAAACTATGCATCAGTAAAAGGCGGAACCGAGGCAGAAGGGTATTTTAAGAAACTTCACTCTACGACCTGGGGACAACCGGCGTTTCTGAGCGACTATTTTATAATCAGTAAAATACAGGCTAAACTTGAAGAAATAAGCCTTCGCGACGAACAATTTCACCTGGTATATTTCGATGCTTTCGGACCCGATGTACAGCCTGAATTATGGTCGGAACACATCTTTACCCAGCTGTACAAATGCATGAAACCCGACGGAATACTTGTTACCTACAGTTGCAAAGGCACCGTTAAACGCGCATTGAAAGCATCCGGTTTTACCATCGAAAAACTTCCCGGACCTGCAGGTAAAAGAGAAGTGTTAAGGGCAGTAAAAAGTCGCGCTTAGAACCATACACGCAAGGGCTTTGATTTGTTCACAAACTGAAACAGAACACGGATAACACAAAATATTCAAATTTATTCCGATAAAAAATCCTTGCAAATCTGCTGAATCTGTGTCATCCGTGTTCTATTGCTGGAATACGCTGAACTATTCAGACTAAAAGTCAACAAACGAATTTGTCACCCGGTCGTACTTTTTATTGAAGGTGCCGTCAGCCAGTAACTTATTGATGGTATTCCGCACAGTTGTTATACGCTGGCTGTAATTTGCAGCGCCTATGGTACACAGGTTGCTAAATGCCTGATCATAATTTCCGCCGGTATTCAAAGCATTTGCAATCCTGTCGTTCATGCCTCGGCCCTGGTGCCTGATGTCGCAGATTATCTGGCATACTTTTGCCGGAACGCCATGCAGTGTGAAGCGTTTGTCATACTCCACCATATTATTTTTAAAATGCTGAATTGCGGTTTCGACCTGTATTTTGCGATGAGCCGCATCGTTGCTTGCCCAATGCACCATGCGGGCCGAACTGATCAGCTCCTGATTTTCGATCTCTGCCGACGAAGGATTCAGATAGTCCATCAGAGCCTGCGTTGAAGTAACGCTTTCGAGCTGGCTGAGTATGCCATTATCATTCCTGTAAAAAATATGTGAATCTTTAAGCAGCAGTTTAGGGAAATACTCCCCGGCATTTGGCTGTGCCAGAAGTTTCCGGAAAAATTTTACAAAATCTCCGTTCGGCACATGGGCTCCATACTGCATGAAACTAAAGGTGAATTTTGCCTTATCATACGTATTAAGGCACAGGTATGAGCCTTTGCTCTCGGCCATGGCCGTTGGGAAGATAAAATAGGCCCAGAAACCGGAACCCGAAACAAAGTCAGCAGGCGAATACAACAGTCCAGGCGTAAGCTGCGTATTGTACAGGCCGAAATTTCCTTCCCATACTGTACGGTTACCAACAACAAATTTGGGCTGAATGCTTCCATTTAACTTTGCATAATGAACTGTGCGGCCATTGGCAGTAACTCCGCTCGAAAGTGAAAAATCGTATGGCATGGGTTGGGGGATTTAGTTATTGGGTTAAGGCGTAAAGGGTTTCAGAGTTTCAAGATTCCCGGTGGTTAGGGTAGCTTCACACATTTCAAACGCTACAAACATTTCAAACTCTTCAAACATTTC
>CAIXAQ010000739.1 GCA_903917425.1 uncultured Bacteroidales bacterium | reverse complement strand
TCAAAGTTTCAGGTTACAGAGTTTCAGAGTTCATTTTCTATTTACCATTTTCTATCTACCATTTTCCCGATTTTCTATTTTCTATTTTCCATTTCCCCGATTCCCGATTTCCGATTAACAATTAACGATTTTCCATTCCCCCGAATAACGATATTTCAATTAAAATCCACCACCGCGGGTTTCCCGATTTCAAAATCCCGGAAGCCAAAATCAACTGTCCGGAATGAGTTTGTTTTGAAAACATTTTGACCTGTCCCCGGCATCATTGGATAATATGCTACCGAAAACTGGAATGTATTAATGATCAGGTGTTCATTCTTTACCAGAACTCCAAACCCGATTTGAGAATACACTTTATTATTCCTAAAACCGGCTGTTTCATCGCCAAGCATACCAAATGAAAGATTCACAAACGGCCCAAAGCGAAATCCAATAAAATTCCATGGAGCATAGGATTGTGTTTGCAATTTTAATAACAATCGCCTCGTGCCCGTTAGAGAAGTGCTTGAAAAACCATTTATTCCGTACCCATCGTTCATTGACAGGCTATCGAATTCCGAACGGTTCATGCCGATAATAATCTGAGGTTTAACAAATTGTCGGAATTTCCAATTTCCAATTTCCATCAATCCCGTAAAGTAGTCGGCACCTGCCATAAAAGCACCCTGACTCACAGCTGATTTCTGAAAGAAAGTCCCGTACTCGCAATTAAAGCTTAAGTAACCCCAGGGATAATAATTGCCGGTCGAAATGCGTGCACCCAGGTAAAACCGACCGGCATTGTTTTTTTTCTGATACCCGCCTGTAAGGTTGTAAACTTTTCCAATAGGGACATCTTCGGTAAGGCCGAATTTAAACATATATTTATCCTGAACATATTTTCGTGTCGAGATACCAATACTTGCCAGGTAAAAATTTTCGTTTGCAAAGTAATGCTGCGTATCATATTTTTCATTAGGCTTTTCAAGGTATCGGACATGCATATAACGAATGGCAGTAATAAGATTTGTAGTACGATTGTATTCGGTATTTCCTTTTAGGACCTGCATGGCATCACCCGCCCAATAATCCTGAATGTTGAATTTAAATGGCTGGAGGCTCATAACAGAATCGCCGGAATGCATATAAACCTGCCTGAACTCCTGTAAGTATTTAACACCAGCCGCCCACTTTGCGAAGGGCGAAAAAAACGGACGATCCACGGCAGCACTTCTTACATAATCTCCCGTTTCATCTTTTTCAAGATGGATGGTCGAGTTGATATACGTGTTACGGATATTGGGAATGTAGTAATTAACCTTGTACGCGTAGTTGTTGGTTGCAGGATACCAGGTATATTCATTCTTAGATTCGTGACCTAATCCTGCAAAGTTTTTGTCTGTCAAATTCACAGTGTAACTGGAATTGGAGGCTGAAGCACCCGGTATCAGGCTCCAGTTATCTAATTCGCGGATAAAAATATCGACAGAGTCCTTTCCTGTACTTGTCACAAAGAAGGAAACATCGGTAACATAACTGCTGCTGCGCACAAGGCGTTCCGATTCTTTTACAAGCAACGAATCGAATACCTGGTTTTGCCTGATTAAAAGGAGATTACGGATATTTATCCGCTTTGTTTTTATATGCAGGCTATTACCTGTCCTGGCAAAAGCACCCTGTTTCTTCTCAATTGTATCAGCGATGGAATATGCGAATGGATCCAGCGTTTCGATATTAATATACCGTATAATTTTACCTTCGAATGCACTGTAGGGCTTTTGAATCAGTTTTTTATACAATTTCTTGTTAGCATCTTTTTTTTGTGAACTAACAACTATAGGCCTAAAGAGCATTTGATACACAAACCTGGTCGACTTGCGTTTTACTGAGAACGATTCAATATTCTGATATACTTTCGTTGAATCTTTCGCTACCGGCATTTTTTGGGCAAATGCAGAATTACTTGTTAAAATCGAAACAAAAACCGGTAAAAAGAGAATTTTGGACCATTTTTGCATTTGCCGTTATCCGGAATTTTGAAATTGCAATTTATACCAAATAACTTTAATTTTCTTATTTTTTTTCTTCCTCAGCTTTTTTATCTGCTGCATCCGCTTTCTTTTCTTCAGCAGCCTTAGCCCTCTTCTTAAAATACCCTTTAAAGAAAATGCTATGCTTTGCTGCTTTCATGTTTTCATCAAGACCTTTGGAACTGGTTTTTAGATTTACAATAGTTTGATTGAGGTTTTCGGCTATCGTCGAGTCCTCTATCAGGCGACCAAGGGTTCCGTTACCGCTGTTTATTTTTGTCATAATCTCAGCCAGTTGGTTTGTAATAATTCCTGCATTATAGGCTGTTATATCCAGGCTAGCTATGATGGCATCTGTTTCGACAGGCTCAGTTGAAGCAAGTTTTTGTCCCTCCTTCGCTAATTTGGCATCAGTGCTTCCCTGGGTAATAATTAAAAGCCGGTCACCGATAATCCCTTCGGAGCCAATTGCCACCTGGCAGTCGGATTTGATAAACTGGTGAACCTCTTTCCTGACCAACATATCGACCCGTACCGTGGAATCGTTAATTATAATGATTTGATCAACTGTGCCAACATTAATTCCTGAGAAGCGGATGTTGTTTCCAACCTGCAACCCGCTCACGTTGTAAAATGTCGTGGTAAGTTTGAATACCGGGTTAAACAGGTTTTTCTGTTTCCCGATAATAAAGATTGCCAGCATGAAGAGTGCCAGGCCTCCTGCGACAAACAACCCTAAGCGGACTTTGTATTTTTGTGAATGCGTTTCCATTGGGGTGTTTTTTAGTTATGAACTATGAGTTATAAGTTATGAGATGGGACTGGTGATTGGTGATTGGTGATTGGTGACTGGTGATTGGTGACTGGTGGCTGGTGGCTGGTGATTGGTGATTGGTGACTGGTAACTGGTAACTGGTAACTGGTGACTAGCGACCAGCAACCAAAGACCAGCAACCTGTATCTTGCGACCAGCGACTTGTGACCAGCGACTTGTAACCAGCGACTTGTAACCAGCGACTTGTAACCAGCGACCAGTGACCAGCGACTTGTGACCAGCGACCAGCACAACCAGCAACCAGCAACTTGTGACCAGTGACCAGAACTTCTATCCGAAAATTACCTCTATTTGAAAAATGATTTTATCAGCGAGTCGGTTGAATTTTCGAAGTCCTTGATTTTCCCTTCCTTATATACTGTGCCATCCGCTAACATAATGATCCGGTTTGCAGTGGCAAGTGCACATTTAATATCGTGTGTTATAATGATGGAGGATGTTTTATACTTTTTCTGAACATCATTGATGAGTTCACTTATTTCGTCGGAAGTCACAGGATCAAGCCCTGTAGTGGGTTCGTCATACAGCATGACCAGCGGGTCCACAACAATGGTGCGCGCCAGGCTGATCCGTTTGCGCATTCCACCCGAGAGTTGTGAAGGCATTTTGTTTAATGCGTCAGCAAGCCCGACATTTTCGAGAACTTCACTTATTTTATCTGCCATTTCCTTTTCCGAGAGATTCTTTTTTATCCTGCGTAACGGGAATTCCAGGTTCTCCTTCACCGTCATAGAGTCGTACAATGCGCCACTCTGAAAAAGAAAACCTATTTTCTGTCGTAGTTCACCAAATTCTTTGCTGTTTAATTCTTTAACATTCTTGTCAAATACCTTTATTGTTCCACCATCGGCATGTAACAGCCCGACAATGCATTTTATCAGAACCGATTTGCCACTGCCTGATTTGCCAAGCACGACCAGGTTTTCGCCATTAAAAAGCTTCATCGAAAGATTGGTTAATACCGCTTGTGTACCAAATGATTTCACCAGGTTATTTATCTCGATCACAGGCTCTTTGCTTTTATTTATCGGCAAAGGCTGATCCGGAATTTCTGTTTCTTCAGTTTTCATTATAATAACATATCAGTAATTTGTACTGCAATCACATCAACGATAATCACCAGCAGCGAGGCCAGCACCACGGCTGAATTTGCTGCTATTCCCACGCTTTCGGTTCCACGGCCGGCATTATATCCTTTATACGTTCCTACCAAACCTATCACGGCTCCGAAAAAGAAGGATTTGATTACGGCAGGTAAAAAATCCATAAAATCGATGGAACTGAATGCCTGTGAGAAGAACAACGAAAATGTTACATCGCCCTTAATATTTGCGCCAGCCCAGCTTCCAACTATGCCGAAAGCGTCGGCATAAAGAATTAAAAGCGGGATCATTATTGTTGCTGCCAGTACCCTGGTAACCACCAGGAACCGCATGGGATTGGTGGACGATACTTCCATGGCTTCTATTTGTTCGGTTACTTTCATTGAACCCAACTCGGCGCCCATTCCCGAACCGATTTTTCCGGCACAGATCAGGGCTGTGATAACCGGGCCCATTTCACGTATCAGCGATACAGCCACCATTCCGGGCAGCATGCTTTGTGCACCAAAATCGACGAGCACCGGACGGGATTGAATAGTAAGAACCAGGCCCATAATAGCCCCGGTAACTGAAATTAACGGCAAAGATTTATATCCTATCTGAAAACACTGGCGAAAAAACTCCCTGAATTCAAAGTCGCGCGAAAATGTTTCTTTTATGATCCGTGTTATGAACAGGATCACATCAGCTAAATCTGTTAAAAAACTGCTTGCCGCTTCGGTCTTTTCCAGTGTTTTATCGCTGAGCTTGCTCATAGACTTCACTGTGGCAACCCGGATTTTCGGAATGGCCTTTTTTACAGGATTAATTTTTTTTATGTTATCCATGCCTTAACGTGCGATTTTTATATCAATTTTATCAGCTCAGAGATTTTTCGGTTCCTGAAAACAGAAAATGCCTGAAACTATATTTCTCTTTAAAGGAACGACAACAAATTTACATGTAAGACACTGTGAAAGTGTTACATAACTATTTCCAAAAGTTACATGATTCACACATTGAGGTAGAAAGTATAGAATAAGCAATTTCCTGAAATCAATTATAACTTTTAGTTTATATAACGTATATTTCTGTCAGGCTGAGCGAAGTTGAAATGCACTCAATCGACTAAAAAGCTATGATTATAAGATGATTTTAATGGCTTCGATATCCTTTAAGCCGACTAAGAGCTGGCTGGTCAGCCAGAAAAAGTTGAGACTTACAACTCTATAAAGTATCCGAATTACAAAATTTGGATAGGTGCTAAAACAACCTGTCAATCAGCTCCTGTTTGGAAATCCCTATATGCTGTGCTACTTCAGCCAGTATGGTATTCAGGGTTCCGATTCGTAAAGGATCATGATTAGGAATTGTAATATGATGCTGCCCATTTTGCTGCGATGTAAGCCTTATGTGGCTTCCGGTTTGCCTGGTGGGATTGTAAGCGAATTTTTGAAGAGCTTTAATTAGTTGTGCAGCATCAATGTTGGGTGAAAGCTTCATAAAGCAAACGTTTCCTCGCGGGTAACATGCATGTGAATTAAGTCAGGCATTTCTGCTTCATCAAAATGGCAACGAACGGCATCGCTGATCATAGTTTTTAGTTCTGCAATAGTATCTCCTTGCGTAACAACAGAATGATTTACGGCGCGGGCATAGTAGCCACCGTCCTGCGATTCTTCGACCAAAAAAACCAGTTCTTTCATATGAGCATTATTTAATACAAAAGTACAAAAACCAGGGATATAACATGCAAATCAAAATCAGTCCCTTACTGCACTTCTTTAGCTTTCGCATCCGCTTTCGCCTGTTTTTTGAAATACCCTTTCAGCAAAAAACTACTCTGCGCAGCTTTAAGGTCTTCGTCGAGCTTTTGGGAACTGCTTTCCAGGTTTTTAATGGTTTCTTTCATGCGGGCACCTGAAGTTTCGTCGCGCAGCAGAATACCAATGGGCGAATTAGGATTAGTTCCGGCTTTTTTCAGATTAGCGATAAATGCCGTTGCCGTATCTGCCATTTGCTGAAGTTGAAATACAGTTGCTTTTACCGATTTGAAAACTAAAGTATCGGTTGTCAATTCATTTGCCAGCGTTCCTTTTTTATTCAGGTTTGCACTGAAAGTTGCTAATGAAGCGACCAATTCCTGTGCTTTTGCCGATGCAAGCTGGAGCGATGCCGTGGTGGCGTTAATATTTGCATAAACAGCATCGTCCTTCAGCAGTTTCCCGATGGTACCTTCGCCGGCAACCAAACCTTTACTTATCACTTTAAAATCGTTGGTGATGGCCAGAAAATTTTTATTGTTTTCCTGAAGCGTATTGATCATGTCTTCTGTCGAAAATGTTTTTTCCACTCCCAAGGTATCGCCTTCCTGAATTTCACGTGCTGCAGAAGTTCCACCATAAATAATAAGAATTTTATTGCCGATAATTCCATCGCTGCTGATTTTAACCATGGCATCCTCGCGAATGTATTGCCTGGCTTTTGTTTCAATCTTGATAAGAACTTCAACCTGTGATTTTCCGTAAAAATGCAGGTTGCTGACCGTGCCTATTTTTACACCCGAAAACCAGACATTATTCCCTTTTTGAAGGCCGTTAACATCATCAAAAAGGGCTGTCACCTCCATTTTGTTTTTAAATGTTTCGTGTAAGTTACCGACCATAAGAATACCAGCAACAAAAAATATAATTCCCAGCAGGACAAAAAATCCCACTATTACGGCTCGCCTGTTTGGTGACTCGTTCATGTGTTATTGTATAAAATTGTAATTATAAAAAGCCCTGATCTGTTTATCATCGCTTTCGAATACTTCTTCAAATGTGCCGACTTTCAGGAATTTGCCGTCAAGCAAAATGGCAGAGCGGTTACCTGTATTTTTAGCGCAGGTGAGGTCGTGAGTGATTATGACTGAACTGGTATTGTATTTTTGCTGTACTTCATTTATAAGTTCGATGATTTCGGAACTGGTAATCGGATCGAGACCAGAAGTAGGCTCGTCGTACAGCATAATTTCGGGTTTCAGGATGAGTGTGCGTGCAATACCGATTCGTTTTCGCTGTCCGCCCGAAAGGTCCGATGGCAATTGGTTTGCCTTGTCTTGTAAACCGACAGCTTCAAGCACTTCTTCAACAGCACTGTCAACGTCATTTTTAGACAGGTTTTTTACATTCATGATCAACGGGAATGCCAGGTTCTGGTAAACATTCATACTATCATATAACGCACTGCTTTGAAACGAGAATCCAATCCGCAACCGCAAGGCATCCAGCTCTTTTCGTTCGAGTTTATCTACATGTTCGCCCAGCACTATAACTTCTCCTTTATCAGGCTTGAGCAGTCCAACAATAATTTTTATTAAAACTGATTTTCCTGTGCCGGATTTACCAAGTACGGCGACATTCTCACCTTTGAAAAGCGTAAAGTCAATGCCTTTTAATACATGCAGATCGCCAAATGACTTGAATAATCCGCTTATCGAAATAACCGGCTTATTGTAATCAATTATATGTTGTTTCAACTCGTCCATGGCTTAAAAATATCGTATCCAGTTCGAAATCTGAACAATTACAAGTTCTTCCAGGAAAATAAGGAACATGGAGAGCACCACCGCCTGGTTAGCTGCCTTACCAACGCCACGTGTTCCCTGTATTGCATTAAATCCTTTATATGCGCCTACTATTCCAATAGTAAACCCGTAAACAGTTGCTTTGGTTACAGAGGTGAAAATATCGAGGAAACTGATGGTCGAAAATGCGCTTTGGTAAAAGCTGATAAGGCTGCTGGCTTCCTCGGATCGTACATTTACATAAGATCCAAACAATCCAACAAAGCTACAGAACAACGAGAGTACCGGTATTGTGATGGTGGTAGCCAATACACGTGTAACCACCAGGTATTTAAACGGGTTGATGGCCGATACTTCCATGGCATCAATCTGTTCGGTAACTTTCATCGAGCCAAGTTCTGCCCCGATGCTTGAGCCTACTTTTCCTGCACAAATAAGCGCGGTTACCAAAGGTCCCAAAGCTCTTACAATAGCAATGCCTATTAACGAAGGCAACCACGATGTGGCACCGAAATCCTCCAGCGAAGGACGCGATTGCTTTGTGAATACTACACCAACAATAAAACCGGTAAGCGTTATTAAAGGAAGCGACTTTAAACCTACTTCGAAGCTCTGATTGATTACTTCGCGTAAGTGAAAAGGTCTTTTGAATGCTTCTTTAAAGAACAGGGATACAAAGCTATAGGCTCGTTGAACGCCGGTAAAATACTGGTCGATTCCTTTCGAAAATAAATACTTCCTGTTTGTAAAAATTGCCATTTAGCATTCAGATAATGTAATTGTGGGTGGTTTTGATGAAACCAAAAGAAACAAATTTACCGGGCTATTGATTATCATATTATTGCAGGGTAACCTGGCATTTATAAGACTTCTTGCGGGAAAACCATTCTACAAAGGTGAAAATAACCACAGCCTGACATGTTACACAACTTTTAGAATAAATTACATGATTCACACATTTAAACCATGCATAATCATGTAGTTATAAGGAGCAGGAATCAGGGGATGTGTGAATAATGCAATTATTAACCATAATTGTGTAACGCCCGGCGGAACATTAAGGCTGTCCTTTGCACTGTGGAAATTTATTCACAAAATAAACAGAAAAGACATGAAAACAAAAAGAAAACGATTATGGATAACAGCAATCGTTGCCTCTTTATTACTGGCATCACTTATTGGTGGTTGCAAAAAAGACGAATACGTTGAAGTTGTGGGTGTTTGTCCCCTTGTGATATCTACCGATCCGACCAATGCTGCTACCAATGTACCTCTGAGCCAGATCATCTCGGCTACTTTTAATGAAAAGATGGATCCCGCCACTATCACACAGGCATCCTTTACATTAACGGGAGGAGTGAAAGCAGGAGTTCCCGTATCGGGCACACTTACTTACAATAACACGAATGCAACTTTAAATTTTGTTCCGACCACATCGCTGGTGCAAAACACTACCTACACGGGTACTGTAAAATCAACGATTAAAGACCTGAATGGGAATGCCCTGCAGACCAATTACGTATGGACATTCAGCACCGGGGTAGTCCTGTCGCCAACTGTGATCGCAACCGACCCTGTGAACAGTGCATCAGGCGTTTTCGTAAATAAGGTCGTTACTGCCACTTTCAGCGTACCTATGAACCCGCTCACTGTAACGTCAACAAATTTTTACCTGAAACAAGGGACTACAGTGATTGCCGGAACCGGCACTTACACAGGTACAACGGCTTCCTTCACCTCAACAGGCGAACTGCTGCCTAATACTGTTTATACCGGAATTATTACTGCCGGCGCTAAAAATGTTGCGGGTACACCTCTCGAAAATGAATATACCTGGTCATTCACAACCGGCTCGTTAGCTGGCCCGACAGTGATTTTAACCGATCCTACCAACAACGCTACGGGTGTGGTACTCGAAAAAACAATTTCAGCCACTTTCAGTATGGCAATGAATCCGTTAACACTCACCAATGCGACCTTTACAGTAAAACAGGGCCTGGCAACCGTTGTCGGAAACGTTACTTATACGGGTACTACTGCTTCCTTTGATCCGGCAGCATCGCTGATTCCTAATGCGCTTTATGTTTGCACTATTACTACCGGTGCTAAAAACGTTAACGGAACAGCACTTACCGAAAATTATGTTTGGTCCTTCACTGCTGGTTCATTTACTGTTCCAACCGTAATTTCGACCGACCCGGCCAATCTTGCCACTGGAGTAATCCTGAATAAAAAACTGACTGCAACTTTCAGTGTGCCAATGGATCCTTTGACCCTATCGGCAGCAACCTTTACCCTAAAAAGAGGAAAAGTAGCTATTGCCGGAATTGTTTCATACACCGGAACCACTGCAACTTTTGCACCAACCACGGACCTGCAATCCGATACTATCTATACGGCTACGATTACAACCGGAGCAAAAAACTTAGCAGGACTGGCACTTGAAGCAGATTACGTGTGGACATTTACCACATTGGGTGCCTTATCGCCTCCTATCGTGATCTCAACTGATCCAAATAACAATGCCCTGAATGTTGACCTCCTGAAAACTGTTACTGCAACTTTCAGTATGCCGATGAACCCATCGACCATGATTGGAGCCAATTTTACCATATATCACGGAACAACGCCAATCGCGGGAACAATTTCATACAGCGGTTCAACTATTTCCTTTGATCCTACCAGTACACTTTTAGCCAATACCGTTTATAAATGCACTATACTTAGTGGTGTTCAGAGTTTAGCCGGTACTCCAATGGCAAGCAATTATGAATGGACATTTACAACCTTATCAGAAGTTGTAGCTCCGATAGTTATTTCGACTGATCCGGCAAACAATGCCACAAATGTTGACCTCCTGAAAACAGTAACCGCAACTTTCAATACACCGATGAATCCATCGACCATGATTGGAGCCAACTTTACTATATATCATGGAACAACGCCAATCGGAGGAACAGTTTCATACAGCGGATCAACTATTTCCTTTGATCCCACGAGTACACTTTTATCAAATACTGTTTATACCTGCACTATACTTAACGGTGCTCAGAGTTTAGCCGGTACTCCTATGGTTAGCAATTATGTCTGGACATTTACTACTTTGTCAGTTGTGCCTCCAACCGTAATTTCGACCGATCCGGTTAACAACGCCACAAATGTTGATCTGCAGAAAACAGTCACAGCAACCTTCAGCATGCCAATGAATGCTTCGACTATCAATGCGACTACTTTCACAATGAAAAATGGTACAATTTCGATAGGAGGAACCATTACATACTCAGGTTCAACGGCTTCGTTTGATCCTTTAAGTATGCTATTAGCCAATACACTTTATACCTGTACTGTCACCAATGGCGTACAGAATGCAGCCGGTGTGACTATGGTTAATGACTATGTCTGGACTTTTACTACTTCAGCCGCTATCATAGCTCCTGTTGTGATTAATACCGATCCGCTGAACAATGCCATAGATGTTCCTTTGAATAAAACGGTCAGCGCAACTTTCGATATGCAAATGGATCCTACGACTCTTACTTCGGTAACCTTTACGCTGAAACAAGGTTCCACTCCTGTTGCAGGATCGGTTACTTACAGCGGCACTACCGCATTGTTTAATCCTGCCAACGACCTTGTTAACGGGCTTGTCTATACGGCTGCTGTTACTACAGGTGCTAAAAACCTGGCAGGTGTTTCATTGGTAAATGACTATATCTGGAGCTTTACTACCGTTACGGCTGTAATACCTCCGGCTATTGATCTCGGATCCGCAGTAATTTTCGGAGCTTTTGGAGGAAATGCAGGGGTAACCAACCAGGGAATAAATACGGTGATTAACGGAGCAATTGCTACAACTGCCGCTTCTACTCTGGTAACCGGTTTCCACGATGGACTTACAGGTGATGTTTATACAGAAACGCCTCTGAATGTGGGTCTGGTAACCAATGGAATTTATACTGCACCCCCTTTCCCCGGAACGGCTACATCTGAGGCTATTGCAACCTTGGGGTTGATTGATGCCAATGCAGCTTATCTCTTTATCTCTCCTGGATTAATGCCAGGTGGTATCGATCCGGGTGCCGGCGAATTAGGTGGATTAACCTTAGCTCCCGGAGTTTATAAATCAGCAAGCGGTACGTTTAAAATTTCAAACGGTCCACTTACATTGGATGCACAGGGTGATCCGAATGCTACCTGGGTATTTCAGACAGCTGCTGGTTTAACAGTAGGTATTGCCGGTCCGACAGGTGCACGAAGTGTTGTATTGATAAACGGAGCCTTGCCTAAAAATGTATTCTGGTATGTTGGTAGTGCAGCTACTATTAACGGAGCTGGTGGCGGCATAATGTCGGGAACCATCATTGCTACAGCAGGTGTTACATTCTCTACCCCAGGCAATGCCGTACAAACGGTGTTGAATGGAAGGGCTCTTTCTTTGATTGCCTCTGTTACCATGGTAAACACAACCGTTAACGTTCCTGCACCCTAATCAGAAATCGGGATGGCAGAGCCAGGAAATTTTATGGCAAAACTGTGCATGATTTCTGCCGATAACTCAAATAAATAAAAACAGATCTAAATACTAAAAATATGAAATTGATAACTAAATTAAAAAAGGGACTGCGTAAGGCGTGGTCCCCTTATAACCTGATCGTGAAAAGTATTGTTATAAGCGCTTTTATTCTGACAGGCATCCACGCACCTCTTCAGGCGCAGGAAACCGAATATACGAGGCCTTCCTGGTTATTTGGAGCGGCCGGAGGTGCAAACTTCAACTTCTACCAGGGATCAACTCACCAGTTAAATGCTGCTTTTACTCCTCCTGCAACTTTTCATAATGGACAGGGTATTGGACTCTTTATTGCACCGCTTGTGGAATTTCATCCGGCTGATTCACGCTGGGGTTTTATGTTTCAAGCTGGATACGACAACCGCAAAGCTAAATTTGAGCAGGTAACAACACCGTGTAATTGCCCGGCCGACCTGGAAACTAACTTAAGTTATGTTACCGTTGAACCGAGTTTGCGTTTCGCACCTTTCAAATCAGATTTTTACATGTATGCAGGTCCCCGGTTTGCATACAATCTTACAAAATCGTTCACGTATAAGTTAGGAATAAATCCTTCTTATCCTGACCAGGAACCTACGGCTGATGTAACAGGCGATCTCAGCGATGTGAATTCAACTCAAATTTCGATGCAGGTCGGAGCCGGATACGATATCCAGCTTTCAT
The DNA here is from genome assembly GCA_903917425.1 of uncultured Bacteroidales bacterium. Classification (GTDB taxonomy): domain Bacteria; phylum Bacteroidota; class Bacteroidia; order Bacteroidales; family UBA4417; genus UBA4417. The sequence goes on along the minus strand of CAIXAQ010000739.1, from coordinate 1,575 downwards.
CGCAGTTTCATCAAACACAATGGGTTCTGTCGCCATTTGTCTCTTTCCAGCCTTATTTCGGCCAAACACCACGTTCGATCGAAACATTGAATATCACAACTGTGAGAGCCGGTGCCGCCCTGAAATTTGGCCATGGACGCGAAATACCCAAACCTCCAAAGGTTGAAGTAATTGTTCCTGCTGAAGTTGTATTTGTTGAACCGGAAACACAGTTTACCATTAACTCGCCTAAAAACGCACCTGTCGAAGGAAAAGTAACTGAAATATTCCCTGTTCGCAATTATGTATTCTTCGACTTAGGATCAACTGAAATACCCACCCGTTATATTTTACTTAACAAAAACCAGGTTAAAAATTTCAGAGAAGATCAGATACAGGCAACTGCACCTAAAAACCTTTCAGGCCGTTCAGATCGTCAAATGGTAGTCTATTACAATATATTGAATATCCTTGGTGACCGAATGGTGAAAAATCCTACAGCCACCGTTACATTGGTTGGATCATCAGAAAAAGGCAGTAAAGATGGACGCGAAATGGCGGAATCGGTGAAAGATTACCTGGTAAATATATTCGGCATTGAACCTTCGAGGATTACTACCGAAGGACAGACCAAACCTGATGTACCTTCCGAACAACCCGGCGGAACAAAAGAACTCGTTCTTCTCCGTGAAGGCGACCGCAGGGTTTCAATCGAAAGCAGTTCACCGGCATTGCTGATGGAATTCCAGACGGGTTCCGATGCTCCGCTGAAACCAGTTCAAATTGCTGACTCTCAGGAAGCACCGGCTGAAAGCTATGTAACTTTCGAAAATAAAGGTGCAAAAGAAGCCTACTCTTCGTGGAGGCTGGAAATAAGGGACGAAAATGGAACAAATCAGAACTTTGGTCCTTTCACAGAGGGAAAAGCCAGCATACCAGGGAAAGCAATTCTGGGCACAAGGCCTTCAGGCGATTACAAGGTAAAAATGGTAGGCGAAACCAAAAGTGGAAAAATAATTGAAAAGGAAGCGCCAATGCACATTGTACTCTGGGTACCACCTGTCAGCACCCAAGCGATGAGATATAGTGTTCTGTATGAATTCAATAAATCGAAAGCAAATACTACATACGAAAAGTACCTCACCGAAGTGGTATCACCTGACATTCCATCGGGAGCAACAGTTGTTCTGCAAGGTCATACCGATATTATCGGGGGCGAAGAGAATAACCTTAAACTGTCGCAAGCCAGGGCAGATGATGTGAAAGGAATTCTTGAAAACAGCCTTGCCAAAACAAGTAAAACAAATGTTAAATTTGAAGTTACCGGTTTTGGAGAAGATGAAAAATCAGCTCCTTTCGAAAACAAACATCCTGAAGAACGCTTTTATAACCGTACCGTTATTATCGATATAGTTCCCCAAAAGTAGAGTAGAACAATAGTTTTTTAGAGTTGAAAAAGGCTGTCTGAAAAAAATCAGGCAGCCTTTTTGCAATTTATAAGATCAGAACCATGTGTATAGTATGAATGATATAACATTATTCCCGAATTGTGTAAGGCTTTCCGGTGTCAATAAGTCCACTTTTGCATGGTGAAAC
>CAIXAQ010000738.1 GCA_903917425.1 uncultured Bacteroidales bacterium | reverse complement strand
CGGCTGACCGAGCAATGGAATCGCCATGAAAATGGGGATAGCTTTCGTTTGCAAGTAATTCGACAAAAGCACGTTCTAATTTTTCTTCGGTGAATTTCATTCAATTCGTTTTATTAACTCACTAAATTTTTCGGCAATGCGTTCCGCATCAGGAATTGTTCTGTATGCCAGAGCTGAGAGTTCGGTTTGATATTTTGCTTTCAGTTTTCCCCAAATGGTTTCAAAATCCTTTATCAGTGGAGATTCAGCAACTGATTTGTTTTTCCATCCACTTGGCTCGTCAAACATATCTTTGTCATGTTGCAGGATTTCATCAAACTGTTCTTTGAACTTATCCGACTTAACAAATGCTGCACATTCAGCATCATTCATTAAGAAATATAAATCGTAAAAATGTCTTATTTTTTTTGAAATACTTTCAACGGCATTTTCATCAAAAGAAAACCGAATTAATGAAACCATTTTTTCCAACAAGGTTTGTTCTTTGTTCAAGACATTCACTTCAAAAGATTGTAGGTCATATAGCTCAATGTATTTTTCATTTCCTGTTTGCATTAAGAATTCAAATACAAAACTCCTTATAGTAAGTTGTTGAAAAGGAAAAGGATTGGCAAACGAATTTATCTCTACAATGAGTTTATTATTTTTATTGCTTTTATCCGTACTTACATATTCAAACACCGACTTGCGAAATCTTGACCCTTTGCTGGTAACACCATCCATTTGCAACTCGGTTAAATCAGATGTAATTTCTTTTTCTATAGTCCGGATGATAGTTTTAATTTCATTGCCTGTTTTAGCATTATTGTTTAGAATGGCAATATCCACATCCTCAGAAAATCGTTCTACCAAACTGTATCCTTTTGAAAGCGATGTACCTCCTTTAAAAACCGATTCGGAAACATATTTGCTTTTTGCCAAACGACTTAATACCAGTGTTATCCAGTAGTCTTTCTCTACAAATTCCAACTTAATATCGAGGTGCTGTGAAGCAGATCGCAATGTTTCTGTAAATAGTTTTATGTCTTGATGCAGTGTCATACGATATTCCATTTCCCCGTTGTGGATATTACTTTCGCTGCACCCGTTAGTTTGTATTTTGTGATGGGGTTCAATGATTTTAAAAGCGGTTCTGCCAACTTGCTTTGTTGCAATTGCTCTACTAAGCCACCTAACAAGGCTCTTGCAGCAGGTGGATACTTTAAAGCCAAACGAACCATTGAACTTATGTCTTTTTCGGAAAGTTCTTTGAGTATGGCCAAAAATCGCTTGCAGGACGATTCTATGCTTGCGTCTGGTATTTTTTTGATATACCGTATGGCATCAAGTATTTGAAGCAAAGGAATATTTTCTTTGGTAATTGTATTTTTCTGTTTTACAAACGAAATGGTGTAACGTTCGCGTTTGAAATTAGGCCGGATTTCGTTTTTGCCTATCTGTATGGTATTACTTACCTGGGTAGTTAAGCCCAATTGATTGTAAATACTATAACCAGTAAGGTAACCGATAATCTTTCCATCGTCTTCCAACAGATCTTTTACCACCTGGGCTTGCTTGGGTTGCAGGTTGCCAAAAGGTGTATTCTCCGGTTTATAGTATTTGCCCTTCAATATTTTTGCAATTTTGCCCGATTCTACCATTCTATTAAGGGCTTTAATAACCGCTTCTTTATTATTCACCTCTGAAGTAAAATCAGCGTAGGTGAAAACATAACCTCTGGGAAGTCTTTCAATCTTACTTGCAATATAATCAACAACTTTCATAAGAATACTATTAGCATCGCTATTTGCAGAATGTCCAGTATATTAATTAATAAACTGGACAAATGTAAGTGTTATATCAATACAATCAAGTGTAGGCTTATTACTTCTATCTGCAACATACTTATCATTTGTTTTAAGGTATTTCGCAACATTTATTTTTTTGCTATTAACAACACTATTCTGCCGTAAATTATGCGCTGCATTTCCTTTGTTAGTGTTTACGCCTAATTCAATAAATGTAGAGCTATATGTATTTATAAGTTTTACCAGCTTGGTTATTGTGAGTTTTCACTTGTCAGGTTTTTTGATCAGAAAACTTGGCATTTGTTTTCAATCCAAATAGAATTTGTCGTCGTTCCATTTGGTTGGATTGTTTATGATATAATCCGAAAT
>CAIXAQ010000737.1 GCA_903917425.1 uncultured Bacteroidales bacterium | reverse complement strand
TATTCCGAGGCCTCAGCTCCAAAGAGTTTGCGGTAAGCTGTTACATTATTTGAATTAAACAAACCGCTTATAATTGCATTCGAATGATGAATGATTGAAGCAAACTGAGCTAAACGTAAGGTCGGGAAATTTCCGGGATGCAGACGCATAAATCTCCATAAATGCGAATCGATAGGCGCTAGATCAAACTTCTGCTGCAGAAACTTGTATTCGTTTTTGAGTTTCAATGGGTAATCATCAACAAAATCAGCCTGGAGCAGACCGGCCTGCCCGAAAATCATCGCTTCGAGCTGAAATAAATCGTTGGAATGTTTGGCTAAAAACTGAAAAGGCAGCGATTGGGCAAGCATTTCGAACGCCTGGTTATTCAGCTTAAAACCCATGTTCCTGGCAAGCAAACGGTAAAAGGTTTGTGCCCAATTGTTATTGGTTAACAATAAGATATGTTCGACCTGCAAGGCTTTACGTTCCAATCGTTCAACCAAAACCCTGTCGAACCAGGCGTTTCGTATAAACGGATCAACCGTCGAAATCAAATTTCCACAAGGTATCCACTGCTGCGAAGCCATGAAACGGAGGTAATTTTTCCATGAATTTTCGTTGTAAAGTCCATCAAGCACAAGGGTTGGTATTGCTCCGCCGTCGCTTCTGTAAACAGGTATATCATCGCGCCAGACTACATGCAGAATTACATTGTCGTAACTCGGATCAAATTGATGATTATGACGTTTCCAGTCGGATGACTGAATATGAACTTCAATATTGCCGGCCCAAATGGTTTCGCCTATTCTGATTTTAGCAGTAAAAAAATCTGGCCCTGAATCCGTATTGTGGATGCCCGGATGCAAAACTTCGAGTTGCTCCCCGGTTTGCAAAAACAAATCAGGACTATAGAGCCGGTATTGCCAGATATAATGCAAAAATTCCTCAGTCATAATGCAAATATAAGTGAAATTTAAAACGCTTGCAGGTAATATTTTTTCGTTCGGTGGTTTAACCGATGCTTCACTGTTAAATAAATCAGAATTATGGTAATCCGGAAAATAACCTTCTCAGTTTACCCGAAAAAAAAAACGCTGAAATGTATTTAAAAATCTGGTTTTCATAGTATGGTGTAAAAATTCTTCAATTCCAGAACATCGTCAATATGCCCGCTAAAATGAGCCCTGCACCTGCCTGAATATTTTTTCAAAGAATAAAATGTTATACTATTGTTAATTTCTCATTTAGTAGCTATCTTTGCGCCTAATAGATGAAGCAACAAGTACCAATATGACGTATGGAAGATCTGGGCGATTTGGTAAAAGGGCTGGATATTAAAAGCAGGCAGCTCGCGCTCAGGCACAAGAAACTTAAGGATGACCTGGACAAGCTTCAGAAAAAACACATGGAAACCGAGTATACACTAACGCAACATAAGCTAACAATAACAGAATTAGAAAAACAAATTCAAATACTAACAATAGCTAAATCAATCCCAACCGGCAAGGAATCAACCATAGCCAAAAAGAAGATAAATGAATTACTGCGGGAACTTGATACATGCATTGATCTTTTAAACAATAAAACAATATAACAGCCTATGGCAGACGAATTACCAATCACCATTACAATAGAAGGGAGGCCATACAAGCTGACTATAGGTCGTAATGAAGAGGAAACTATTCGTAAAGCTGCAAAACTTATTGAAGGACAAATTAGTCATTATGCAAAAAACTATCGTTATAGCGACAAGCAGGATCTACTGGCAATGGTAGCACTACATTTTGCAACTATTGCAATTCATGCTCAAAACGAAGCATCATTTGTAACTAACAGTTTATCGCCCACTTTAACAGACATTGACAGCATATTGACCGAAGCTTTAAAAGACTGATGTTCAACGTTCTTTGAAAATACCAAGATTAAAACCCGCGTTAATTTAATCCGTTTGGAAACTCAACATATTTACAATCGGGCGAAGCCATTGAGATAACAGGACAGGCCTTACCTTATGCTTTCGGGTATAAGGATTCTCTTCGGGGAACATTGGAAGTCCGACGGTTTCAGGCAGCCTAATCTTGTCGTTTTGGGGTTTCCCAAAATGCATAAATTAACTGCGGGTTTTTCTTTTCTCTTCTTGCTATCCTTGCCCGGTTATTTGTTTAACCCTAATAACCAATACGAAATGGGCAATATTTTAGTAGCTGTCATCACAGCTATTTTCGGGTTAGGTGCCGGACTCGCTCTGGCAACCACCTTACTGCGTAAGTCGATCGAAAAAAAGAGCATCCACTTACTGCAAGACGCTGAAGAAAAAGCGGAAATGATCAAAAAAGAAAAGATGCTGCAGGCAAAGGAGAAATACCTTCAGCTTAAGACGGATCACGAAAACATGACTCAGGAAAAAAACAACCTGATCGCAAAAAACGAAAACCGTCAGAAACAGCGCGAGCAACAACTGAACCAGCGTCACGACGAAATTCAGAAAAAGAACGAAGAAGTCCAAAAACTTCAGAAAGAAGTTAATGAATCAAAGGTAAACCTGGATCAGCAGAAAGAAACTATTAACCGCAAACAACTTGAAATAGATAAAGCTCATAAACAGTACATTGAGCAACTCGAATTCATTTCGGGACTTACAGCGGACGCTGCCAAGAACCAACTGATCGACAACATGAAAGATGAAGCCCGTACGCAGGCTATGGCATCTATCAACGACATTATCGACGAAGCTAAACTGAGAGCCAACAACGAAGCTAAAAAGATCATTGTTGAAACTATTCAGCGTACAGCAGCCGAGCAAACCATCGAGAATACCGTTTCTGTTTTTAATATTGAAAGTGAAGAAATAAAAGGGCGCATTATCGGTCGCGAAGGGCGTAATATTCGTGCTCTCGAAGCCCTTACTGGTATTGAAATTATCATCGACGATTCACCTGATGCCATCATCCTTTCCGGTTTCGATCCTGTAAGACGCGAAATCGCGCGCCTGTCGCTACACAAACTGGTAACCGATGGCCGTATTCACCCGGCCCGTATCGAAGAAGTAGTAGCCAAAACAAAAAAACAGGTTGAGCAGGAAATTATCGAAGCAGGTAAACGCACTACTATAGATTTAGGTATCCATGGCCTGCATCCTGAATTGATCAGGCTGATAGGCCGGATGAAATACCGCTCATCATACGGGCAGAACCTTTTGCAGCATTCGCGCGAAGTGGCAAACCTATGCGCTACCATGGCTGCCGAACTCGGCCTTAATGTTAAGAAAGCAAAGCGTGCCGGACTTCTCCATGATATCGGGAAAGTAGCCGAAAACGATGCCGAATTACCACATGCTATCCTCGGAATGAAAATTGCCAAGGAATATAAAGAGCAACCAGATATCTGCAATGCCATTGGTGCTCACCACGACGAAATTGAAATGGAAACCCTTATTGCTCCTATCGTTCAGGTTTGTGATGCCATTTCCGGTGCTCGTCCGGGTGCCCGCCGCGAGGTGGTTGAAGCCTACATTCAACGTTTGAATAAACTTGAAGAAATAGCCCTCTCCTACCCCGGTGTCGTTAAAACCTATGCCATCCAGGCCGGACGCGAATTGCGCGTAATTGTAGGTGCGGATAAGGTTACGGATGAAGAATCAAACCAGATAGCATTCGATCTTTCGCGTAAAATACAGGAAGAAATGACCTATCCCGGGCAGATTAAAATCACGGTAATCCGTGAAACCAGGGCTATCAGTTTCGCAAAGTAAATCAATGTATTTTCTGAAAAGGAGTTCTTACGCTAAGGGCTCCTTTTTTTGTTTAAAAAAAATATCGTCATGCTTTAAGCAACATTCACTTCGCAGATTGGATCGCTGTTCAAGGTTTTTTATAAATCCAAAAATTTAAAATCAAAAAATCAAAAATCGAAAATCGAAAATCCGAAATCCCCAATCCGACATCCGCAATCCGAAATCTGCAATCCGAAATCCGCAATCCTCAATTAAATCCATGGAACCCAATCAACTGAATCTCTTTAAAAAACTCCTTCCTGGTCTGCTTCCCATTTTGGTTTTTATTGTTGTTGACGAATTCTGGTCGACTGAAGCGGGTGTGGCAGTAGCCGTAATTTTCGGTATCGGGCAACTAGCGTGGATTTTTATCCGTGAAAGGCGCTTTGACAGGTTTGTCTTTTTTGACACCTTATTACTGGTAGCTTTAGGCGGAATATCGATTGTATTGAAAGATGAAATATTCTTCAAGCTCAAACCTGCCATCATCAACCTGATATTGTGTGCAATACTCGGATTCTCGGCTTTCAGCAGAAAAAACATCATGATGATATACACCCAGCGATATATGGGCGATATGAAGATGCCGGCCGGGGCAGAAAAAGCCATGCAGCAAACTATGAAATTTCTTTTCTGGATGATGCTTTCATATACTCTGTTGATCGTGTTTTCGGCGTTTTACATGAGCAAGGAAGCATGGGCATTTATCAGCGGGGCGTTTTTATACATATTATTTGGCCTGTATTTCGCTTGGCAGTATCTTTCAGCCAGGTTTAAGCAAAAGCCAAAAAAGAATGTTGAATGGCTTCCTTTAGTCGACGGAAAAGGCACAATTACAGGACGCACCACGCGCCAGGCTGCTCACAGCGGACCCGGCAAATTACACCCGGTAGTTCATCTGCATATTTACAACAGCAAAGGAGCTATTTATCTACAAAAAAGGGCCATGCACAAAGATACCCAGGCTGGGAAATGGGACACTTCGGTTGGCGGACATGTTGATTTGGGAGAAACAATCGAGCAGGCTTTAACGCGCGAAACAGCTGAAGAACTCAATATTACCGGCCTGCAGCCTTTGCCGTTGACACAGTATAAATGGGAAACTGAGGTGGAATCGGAATTGGTTTTTAGCTTTATTGCATTATACAATGCGACACCGGTTTTCAATCGACGGGAAATAGAAGATGGCCGGTTCTGGACTGTTCGGGAAATTCAGGAAAAAGTGGGTACGGGAATCTTTACACCTAACTTCGAAAAT
>CAIXAQ010000736.1 GCA_903917425.1 uncultured Bacteroidales bacterium | reverse complement strand
CGTACTTCTTGTTGAGGACTCTATCCGCTTCTATTCGAGTTACCTGCCTAATATTTATAAAATTATTATTCAGCAAACCAACTCATTCATGACCGAAGGTCTGAATGATCACCAAAGGATGATGCGTAAGCGTGGCAGGCCAAAACTGGTGATGGCTACAAACTATGAAGAAGCCGTCAGGTTATTTGATAAGTACGAAAAAAACCTGTTAGGCATCATTTCGGATATCAACTATAAGCGTAACGGTCACGAGGACCCCGAAGCAGGTTTCAGGTTGCTCAATCATGTGAGGGCTAAGACTGATTTCCTCCCGTTTGTTTTGCAATCGTCGGATGTAAAATTCCAGAAAGTTGCGTCCGATTTAGGAGTTGGTTTTATCAACAAATATTCGAGTACGCTGGCAATCGAACTGCGTCAGTTTATGATGGAATATTTTGCTTTTGGCGACTTTGTGTTTATCGACCCTGTCACGCACCGGGAGCTGATGCGTGCCACTGACCTTAAGTCGCTACAAAACAGGATATTTCAGATTCCAGATTCTTCCTTCGAATATCATATTTACAGAAACCATCTTTCGAAGTGGCTTTTTGCCCGGGCTCTTTTCCCGCTGGCGGAGTTTATCAGAGATGTACGTCCCGGTGATTTTACCGATCTTGATGACATCCGGCGGTTTCTGTTCGAATCCATTGCCAGCTACAGGCTCAATAAAGCCCGGGGAATTATTGCCCAGTTCGACTGCGAAACATTTGATGAGTACAGCAGTTTTACCCGCATAGGCGAGGGCTCAATAGGAGGAAAAGCCCGCGGATTGGCCTTCCTCGATACGATTGTTAAACGCAACAGGCTATTCGACAGGTTCAACAACGTAAATATCAAGATACCCCAGACGGTAGTGCTTTGCACAGATATTTTTGATGAATTTATGGAGGATAACGACCTGTATAAAGTCGGGCTTTCTGATCTCAGTGATTCCGAAATACTCATCAATTTTGTAAATGCACGCCTTCCGCTTCGTTTGCACGACGATCTCCTTAAATTCATTTCGTTGGGGAAGAAACCCATCGCTGTACGGTCGTCAAGTTTACTCGAAGACTCACATTATCAACCATTTGCCGGTGTTTATTCTACTTATATGGTGCCGGGGATGCCACCCATGATCGACGACGATCGTTTTACACTTGAACTCGTGAGCAATGCCATCAAAAGCGTATATGCCTCAGTTTACTTTCACGGAAGTAAAGCCTATATGGCTGCTACCAGCAATGTGATCGATCAGGAAAAAATGGCGGTAGTATTACAGCATGTGGCCGGATCACAATATGAAGACCGCTACTATCCTTCTTTTTCGGGAGTGGCACGCTCTATCAACTTCTATCCCATTGCTCCCGAAAAGGCGGAAGACGGAATAGCTTCCATCGCGATAGGTTTAGGCAAATATATTGTGGATGGAGGTGTCTCTATCCGCTTTTCGCCCAAATACCCGAAAAAAATACTGCAGCTTTCCTCCGTCGAAATGGCAATGCGCGAAACACAGAAGACTTTTTGTGCCCTGGATATGAATCCTTACAATTTCAGGCCATCGGTCGACGATAGCGCTAATATGTTTACGATGAAGATAGAAGTTGGCGCCGAAGACCCTTCTTTCCGGAACATGGTATCTACATATGATTTTGAAAGCCAGACAATTCGCGAAGGAATATTGCAGGATGATAAAAGGAGTAAAAGGGTAGTAACATTTGGCAATATTCTGAATCATAACGTTTTCCCTTTGGCTGAAATTTTATCTACTTGCCTCGAAATGGGAGCAAGGGAAATCGGCAAACCAATAGAAATCGAATTCGCTGTCGAGCTAAATAAGCCCAAAGGATACCCGGCAGTATTTAACCTGCTTCAGATCAGGCCTATAGTTGAAAACAAGGAACGGGTAGATGTTAAGATTGAAGATATTTCGTACGAAGAAACTATCCTCTATTCACATGCGGCATTGGGAAATGGAACGGTGAATGATTTACAGGACATTATTTATGTAAAAACAAATACTTTCGACCCGTCACGTAATTCGGAAACGGTATTGAGAATTGCAGCACTAAACGATAATTTTCTTTCGGCACACAAACAATATATTCTCGTAGGCCCCGGACGATGGGGGTCGAGCGATCCCTGGCTCGGTATCCCTGTAAAATGGCCGCATATAGCTGCTGCAAGGCTGATTGTGGAGTCGGGCCTCGAAAACTACCGCATCGATCCCAGCCAGGGTACTCACTTTTTTCAAAACCTGACTTCGTTCCGGGTAGGTTACTTCACTATCCATCCGTATATTAAAGACGGCTTTTTTGATGTGGAATATTTGGATAGCCTGCCTGCCGTGTATGAAGATGAGTTGATCCGGCATATTCATTTCGATAATCCCGTGACTGTAATTATTAATGGCCGTACAAACTCAGGAGTAGTAATGCGGCCAAAAGACAAGTGTAAGCCAAAGTCCAGGAAAATCCAACCCTAGTAATATACTTTTGATTTTTAAAATTTCAAAATGACCAAATATCTTTATTTCTCTCTGATTTCGATTTCAGTCCTATTTAATTATTCATGCAATAATGAAGGCGCGATCGAAAAAGATATAGTTACAAACCGTATTCAGTACGACGTATTTATCCGAAATTCAGAACCAGATATGGATTGGTGGGTGCAGAATATCGAAGGAAGCAGGCGCGAAAAACTGGTGAAAAATATTTTACACCAGGTTACTGATGGCAAAGTAAAAGCCTATGATTTTATTTCCTATAAGCAGTATAGTGTGCCCGAACTGAAAGGTATGATGAAAAGGGTTGATACAGTAAGCATCGAGCGTGCCACACCTCCGTACGACTTTTTTGATACGGTGATGGTAACCGAAATCCGCATTGGCGACATCACGAAACTACGTTTTCTGGAAGAATGGAGCATGAATGAGAAAACGCTGGTTTTTACCAAAAAAGTAGCAGGCATCTGCCCTATGGTCGAACGCCATTCCGATTCCGGAGAATTACGCGGTTACAAGCCACTTTTCTGGGTTTTTTTCGATGATAAATACCCGGCAGAACTGGAGCTGAAATAAAGGAATTATTCAGGTGTAAATGGACAGTGGACAATGGACAGTGGACAATGAGAAAGAGAAAATGGAAAATGGAAAATAGTTAGATGTCAACGATTCGTACTTCACTTTTCACT
>CAIXAQ010000735.1 GCA_903917425.1 uncultured Bacteroidales bacterium | reverse complement strand
CAGGAGCAAAGAAATATCTGACTAAGCCGTTGGATGTAATTGGTTTTTTGAAGGTTGTAGATGAATGGATTGGAAAAGGGATATAGGATAGTGAAAAGTGAAAAGTGAAAAGTGGAAAGTGAAAAGTGAAAAGTGAAAAGTGAAAAGTGAATAGGGAATAGGGAGGAGAAAGGAAAGGGTTGAGAAATAAGGAATTTGAGAAAATGAAATTGAGATGCATGAATTGCTTTTCCTGTTTCGGGGGAAGGCACTTCAGAATAAGTGATAGCCGGAACATTGATAGTAAGGTATGAGTGAAAAGATTAATGATCAGTGATGAACAAACCTTGAACATTTTAACTGACAAGAACCCGAAAATTACACGATTAATTACAGTTTCATCATGAAATCAACAGTTTTTGAATACAGCTTGTTATTTTTTAAAGTCATTTACCGTCATGCCTGGAAGTCTATTATTATCCTGGTAATCGGATTAATACTTACAATTACCATAGCAATTAATGCAGACAGGGAAGAATCGGCAAAAGAGAAAAAGGAATTAACGCTGGTATGCAACGAAATAGGGACGAAAATTTCGATCCGCCTGCATTCGTATGCACTTCTTTTACGCTCCGGCACAGCCTTGTTTGCTACAGACAATACAATAACCCGCCATGACTGGCAAAAATTTGTTGAACGGATTAATATTCAAAAGAATTTGCCAGGAATACAGGGAATCGGGTATTCAACAGTTATTGCAGGCAGTCAGCTGAAACAACATATTTCACAAATTCGCCAACAAGGATTTCCTGAATATACAGTAAAACCAGCCGGTACCAGAAGTGTTTATACCTCCATAATTTACATTGAACCCTTTACAGGTCGTAATCTGCGTGCTTTTGGATATGATATGTTTTCAGAACCGGTGAGGCGGAAAGCGATGGAACAAAGCCGCGATTCGGATCTGGCTATACTCTCAGGAAAAGTAATCCTGGTGCAGGAAACAAATAAAGATGTTCAGTTTGGTGCGCTGATGTATGTACCGGTTTACCAAAATACTATGCCGGTTAATACAATTGAACAACGGCGTGCCGCTATTAAAGGATGGGTTTACAGCCCTTACCGTATAAATGATTTAATGCAAGGTATTTTAGGGCGCTGGGATATGATTCAAATGGATCGCATCCATTTACAGGTTTATGAAGACAGTCTTTCCCCAAAGTCTCTCTTATACAATAGTCAGTCTGACGATTCAGTGAAAAACGATGATTCACCTTTCCGCACCGTTTCGATGCCGATTAATTTTAACGGGAAGAAATGGATACTGTATTTTACACAAACCAACGAAAGAGCTTCGGTAAGCAATAAAGTCGTTATCATACTGGTGACCGGCATAACCATAAGTTTCCTTCTGTTTGTTCTATCGCTTTCCTTGTTTAATCTGCGCGACAAAGTGCATCAAATTGCCGGCCAATTAACGGCTGAACTTCGGGAGAGCGAAGAACGCTTCCGGATTTTACTCAATTCTACAGCCGAGGGTATTTACGGACTCGATATGGACGGTAACTGCACCTTTTCGAACAAAGCATGCCTTCAACTCCTTGGAATCACAAGCCACGGCCAGTTATTTGGTAAAAATATGCATGACCTTATTCATCACTCCCATAGCGATGGAAGTAGTTTTGATGTTAACAACTGCCGTATTAACAAAGCTTTCCTCGAAGGGAATGGCACTCATGTCGACACCGAAGTGCTATGGCGGCCCGATGGCACGAGTTTCCCGGCTGAATACTGGTCGGTTCCGATTCTTATTAATGAAAAAATTGACGGTGCCGTGGTTACTTTTTTCGACATAACCGAACGAAAGCAATCGGTTGAAAAAATTAATGAAGCCCGGAACGAAGCTGAAAAAGCCAATCATGCCAAAACGGAATTCCTGTCGCGAATGAGCCACGAACTGCGCACACCAATGAATTCAATTCTTGGCTTTGCTCAACTGATTGAAATGGGTGAACTGAACCCGGCTCAGCGGAAAGGGGTAAGTCATATTTTGAAAAGCGGGAAACACCTGCTTGATCTTATAAATGAAGTACTCGACATATCACGTATCGAAGCAGGACAGATATCGCTCTCGGTGGAACCGGTAAGGTTAGGCAATGTAATTCTTGAAGTTCTTGATATTACCCTACCATTGGCAACCAAACTGAATCTGGAGGTTGAGTTTACTGATTCGCCTGCAAACCAGCTTTTTGTTACAGCCGATAATCAGCGCTTAAAACAGGTTTTACTCAACTTAATTACAAATGCTGTAAAATACAATTGTGAGAATGGTAAAGTTAAAATTATCACTGAAGTACAATCAACAGATTCCCGCGGAATTTCCTGGATAAGAATCTCAGTCGTTGATACTGGAATTGGAATTAAAGCTGAACAAATAAGCAAGCTCTTCTTCCCATTCGAGAGGATAGGAGCTGAAAAAACTGAAACAGAAGGCACCGGTCTCGGGCTAGCCGTGGTGAAAAAGTTAATGGATGTAATGGGAGGGAAAATAGGATTGGAAAGTGTTCCCGGAGAAGGAAGCACTTTCTGGATTGAACTGCCACAGGCAGAGAGTGTGCCGCAAAACAATGATCGGATAGAACAGGTAAGCGGGAATAAACCGGATGAACTTAGTGAGCCCGTTATCAGCGGTACCATTTTGTATATCGAGGATAATACTTCCAATATTGAGCTGGTTGAGCAGATAGTTGCTACACAACGGACAAATATCAGGTTAATCTCCAGCAAATATGGCGAACAGGCTGTTTCGCTGGCAATTAAATACAATCCGGATTTAATACTGCTGGATCTTGATTTACCTGATATTCATGGAAGCCAGGTATTAGAACTCCTGAAGGGAAATGCAGCTACATGTTCCATACCGGTTGTAATTATCAGTGCTGATGCCATGCATCACCAGGCCGAAAAGCTGATTGAGGCAGGAGCCAGGAAATATTTAACAAAACCAATGCATGTGATTGATTATATGAAAGTAATGGATGAATATATTGGTAAATAGGACGCTTGATATACCAGATTTAAGTCTCAAAATCAAAGTCCCAAATTCCAAAATCCAAGGCCTGTTCAGCAATGCTTCCTGGAATTTGGGACTGGATAAATGTGGAAATTGATCCGGTGCAGCATAACAATACATCAGCCCGTATTGATTTAAAGCGCTGGTATAAAGTATTTTACGATCAGCAAGAATGCAATTATTTTCAATCAAATAACCTGGCAAACTTTGCAGGAACGGGTGTTTCGAAGCGGGCCGTTTTCCCGGTAACAGGATGCTGAAAAGCAAGAATTTTTGCATGAAGCCCCATCCGCCCTAAAGGGTTTTGTTTTGAGCCGTATTTTTCATCGCCCACAATACAATGGCCAATATCCTTCATATGCACACGTATCTGGTTTTTCCGGCCTGTTTCCAGTTCAATTTCAAGTAACGAATAGTCATTATTTTGTTTCAGAACTTTGTAATGTGTAATTGCCTCATCCCCGTTTTCCGTATCCCTTGTCGAATACATAACCAGGGCCTTATTTTCTTTCAGGAACGATCTTACCATGCCTTGCTTGTTTTCTACTTTACCTTCAACAACTGCAATGTAGGTTCGTTCGGAAACATTCTGGTGCCAGTCTCTTTGTAGTATCGATTGTACATTTTCGCTTTTAGCAAACATCATAACTCCGGAAGTATCGCGATCGAGCCTGTGAACAATAAAAATTCTTTCGTCCGGGTTTTTGCGTTTCACTCGTCTGCTCAATATGCTGTAAGCCGTATGAAAGTTTTCCGTATCGGTAGCCATCGTGAGCAGTCCGGCGTCTTTATCGATAACAACAACCGACGAATCCTCATGCAATATCCGAAATCCCCTGCAATGCACTTCTTCTTCGGCTCTTTCTTTGTTTAACGAAACTTCATCACCTGGTTTAACCTGAAAATCGAAATGAGTTTCAATATGATTATTTACTGAAACCTGGCGGTATCCCAACAACGATTTGATGTTGTTCCTGCTTTTTCCCGGCATACATAAAAGCAAGAATTTCAACAGACCGGATGCTTCAGTTACCTTAAACTGGTTTTGGTGTGTTGTTTTTTCAGCTGTATTTTGCGATTTGAATGTCATTATAAATATTTTGGCATTATTAATTTATGCGTAACTAATCAGTTTGTCTAAAGTAATGAAAAACAAATATATGCCACAGATAACACAGATTTCACAGATAATTATTCATCATTTTTAATTGAAATTAATTGAAAAACTGCTGAAAGCAGTTTAAAATCTGTGTAATCCGTGTAATCTGTGGCAAATAAGCATTTTGATCAGACTGATTAGTTACATTTATGCATCTGCATCTGGGTGGAGATTCGTAGAAAGGAATTGTTAGTGGAAAATCAAAAAAAGGAACGAAAAATCCGACTTCCTGCGTCTTATCAGTATAATTCCATAAATGCTTTTCCTATATTTGATGATATATCTCCTGCCGCAAGTGCTTCAAAACCTGTTTGTTCGGATGCGATGTCACCGGCAAGTCCATGCAGATATACGCCAAGAACACAGGCTTCTGTCGGATTATAGCCCTGCGCCAACAAACCGGTGAGTAACCCGGTAAGCACATCTCCACTTCCGCCGGTAGCCATTCCGGGATTTCCTGTAGGATTAAAGTAACAGTTTCCCAAAGGTGAGCAAATTACCGTATACGCTCCTTTTAAAACAATATTTAAACTGAACTTTATGCAAAGTGACCGTAAAATTTCGAGGCGATCGAAACTGTCGGATGTTTTTCCTGCCAATCGGGCAAACTCGCCAGGATGAGGCGTCAGCACCGTGCCTTTAGGCAAAAACGCCAGCCAGGTGGGGTTATCGGATAAAATATTCAGTGCATCGGCATCAATAACAAGAGGTACATTAGCTTCCTGGATGATTTGTTTCAACAAGGAGGCAGTATTTTTCCCTGTTCCCAGTCCCGGACCAACTCCAATAGCCGAATAAGGATCAAGCTTAGGTATTTGTGTGCATTCAATATCGTCGGCATCAACTGAAACCATTGCTTCGGGCACCGCCGTTTGAATTATCTGGTAACCACAACCCGGCACATGCGCTGTGACGAGTCCTGCACCAGAATGCAAACAGGATT
>CAIXAQ010000734.1 GCA_903917425.1 uncultured Bacteroidales bacterium | reverse complement strand
TTGTCTATAAACAGTTGATGTATAAAAATTCGGGCGATTCGGAATATGGCGAAAAAGGTCGTGTGGTTGGATATTATGCACTGAGCGTTGTTCAAAAAAAGCAGGATACAATGTTGCTGACCGACATCGAAAAGAAAGAACTGCTGGAGCTTGCGCGAAACGCAATTCAATCCTGTTTGGAAGAAAAAGATCTTCCGGAAATGGATGTTAAATCACTTCCGCCGGCTCTTTGCGTCAAAGCCGGGGCGTTTGTTACACTGAAAAAGCAAGGTCAGCTGCGCGGGTGCATAGGGCATTTCGATGCCGATAAGCCGCTCTTCAAAATCGTTCAGCATATGGCCGTTGCGGCTGCCACCCGCGATAGCCGTTTTTCGGCAGTAACAGCGAAGGAAATGAACCTGATCGATATCGAAATCTCGGTACTCACACCTTTACAGAAAATACAAAACGTGAACCAAATCCGGCTTGGCACCGATGGCATTTACATTAAAAAGGGATTCAGGAGCGGGACTTTTTTACCGCAGGTTGCCACTGATACAGGCTGGAATCTGGGGGAATTCCTGGGCCATTGCGCCCGCGATAAAGCCGGTATAGGATGGGACGGATGGAAAGGGGAGGATGCCGAAATATTTGTTTACCAGGCAATTGTGTTCGGGGAGAATGAATAACAATAATCCAGCCGGGGATTTTGCTGCTAACAATGCCCCACGTTACAAAAACAATAAACATTCATCCGGCACAAAATAAAATCGGATAATTTTCTCCCATAAAATATCCCATTTTGCCATAAATTCCCCTGATATCAAGCGGCTTTTGATACAAATATGTCCAGGAAAAAATGCTACTTTTGACCGGCTAAATAAACAGGGATCAATAAAAATATCAGAACAAATTCGTTTATAAACCACTGTAAATTAATCATATGGATACTAATTATTTCTTTGCATCTACCTTAAAAATTATGATGCTTATAGGAGTACTGATCTTTTCTCAAACCTATCTCAATGCCCAGGATCATCCTAAAAATGTGGATTATGCAAAATTTGTAAATCCATTTATTGGAACCGGTTCCATTGATAGTCTGAGCTTGTCGGGGAGTAATTTTCCGGGGGCAGTTGTTCCTTTTGGTTTCGTGCAACTGAGTCCCGATACAGATGATAATCCTGAAGATCCCTGCAGCGGATACGATTATTCGGATAATACCATCGTTGGATTCAGTCACACGCATTTAAGCGGAACAGGCGTGGCCGATTTATTTGACTTTTTATTTATGCCTTTCCGGGGTGAGAAAAAATGGAATGCGACGGATACGACGATAGCGAAAAATTGCTATAGCTCCGCCTTTAACCATCAGAACGAAACGGCGAGTCCCGGTTATTACAGTGTAGTGCTAGACGATGCCAGAATGAAAGCCGAACTTACCGCCACCGAACACTGCGGCATGCATAAATACAGCAGCCTGAACAAAGAGCCTTATTCCATGATGATAGACCTGAATCATTCTCTGGACAAGAAACGACCTTACTGGAGCTGTAAAATTCTGAATGCCCAGGTTCGGGTAATCGACAAGCAAACGATTGAAGGATATCGCTCCATAACAGGCTGGGCCAGCGAACGCCGGGTCTATTTCAGGGCTGAATTTTCAAAACCATTTACTACTTCCACCATCAAAGCAGGAAATAAAATTTATACAAATGAGAAAATCGTTAACGGTCAGAATTTAAAAATGATACTCACTTTTGGCGGCGATAATCCTGAACCACTGGTTGTTAAAGTTGGTCTTTCATCCGTCGGGTACGATGGCGCACGAAATAATCTGAAAACAGAAATTTCCGGTTTTGATTTTGATCACGTCAAAACACTTGCAAACGAGAAATGGAATACCGAACTATCGGTTTTTGATATTGAAGGAAAGGCAGATCAAAAAATTATTTTCTATACCGCTCTTTATCATACGTTTATACATCCTACCAACATTGCCGACGTAAATGGCGATTATATCAACAGCAACGGCGAGTTCAAAAATGCCCCCGACGGGGTGCATTACAGTACTTTTTCGTTGTGGGATACGTACCGGGCTGCGCACCCGCTTTTTACCCTTACACAGGAAAAAAGAACGGCCAGCTTCATCAACTCCATGCTCCGGCAATACAGCGATTATGGGTATTTGCCTATATGGCAGCTATGGGGAAAAGAAACCTATTGTATGATCGGAAACCACGCCATACCGGTGATTGTGGATGCCTTTCATAAAAAAATTCCCGGCATTGATTATAACCTCGCCTACGAAGCTGTGAAAGCATCCTCTCTAACATCGCACAAAGGCAGTGCTTTTTTGTTGCTCGATACCTTCAAATATATTCCTGAAAATATCGAATCCCAATCTGTTTCCGTTACTCTTGAAATAGCTTACAACGATTGGTGCGTGGCTCAAATGGCAAAAGAACTGGGACATACAAATGACTATGAATATTTTGCCGGACGTTCGCTCTCGTATAAGAATCTGTTTGATAAAGAGATAGGGTTTTTCAGGGGAAAGGATGATAAGGGAAATTGGATCGAACCTTTCTCTCCGCTCAAATACGGAGGCAATGGCGGGTATCCTTTTACCGAGGGAAATGGCTGGCAATATTTATGGTATGTACCGCAGGATGTTCCAACTTTCGTTGAAATGCTGGGCGGAGATAAAAAGTTCACTCAGAAACTGGATGAGTTTTTTACTCTAGATGCAAAACCCGGAGATGTTAACGGCAATGCTTCCGGCTTTATTGGCCAATACGCGCATGGCAATGAACCGAGTCATCACATTGCTTATCTCTACAATTTTACGAATGAACCCTGGAAATCAAATTATTACACTGCCAAAATACTGAGAGAGCTTTATTCGGATACGCCTTCGGGTTATTCGGGCAACGAGGACTGCGGGCAAATGTCTGCATGGTATATTTTCAGTTCTTTGGGCTTTTACCCGGTCAACCCTGCAAACAGCGTTTACTGTTTTGGTTCGCCGCAATTCGAAAAAGCGGTTCTTAACCTGGCTGGCGGAAAGCGCTTCGAAGTCACCACAAAAAAAGTAAGCCCCGAAAATGTTTATATACAGGAAATACTCCTGAATGGAAAACCGTATAAAAAGAATTTCATTACCCACAGTGACATTGTAAAAGGCGGAACTATTGAATTCGTGATGGGTAAAGCACCTAATAAAAAGATGGCTGATTATGAGAAGCCGTTGCTGATTGCAAACGACTAAAACAGGGTGAACCTGAAATTTATTTTATCTGAGGCAACCTGTTAGTGGTTCTATGGCAGGTGTTTATTCCCTTATTCTATGTGCCCTATTGTGCCTATTGTGGTTCAAAAACATTTTTCGTGTTTATTAAGAAAACAGGATTAACCACAAAACTGAAACTGGAACACGAAGCCCCGCCTTGGGGTCGGGTACGGTAAGCCCTTCATTCATATACATTTGCATTTCACATTGAAGTGAATGTTTTATTTCTCACAGTTTGTTTCTTTCACTTTAATTCTATTGATCGTATTCAGAAAGGTTTATGCCGGCTTTTCAACGGTTGGGTGTTTTTTCTTTTCATTCCTTGATGCCAGCACCATGTCAATAATTTCAGTTGATAAATGTTCGTCTTGCCATTTTCTTTCCGTTTCCATTGATTTGCCTGCAAGTTTTACGGCCTTTAAGGCATATTCTGCGGCCCTCAACGAATGGTCGGCCATATGTGCAGCAGCAACAGCGTGACCCACTGACCGGGCTATCGCAATTGCAGTCTTGTTTTCCAACTCATTTGCAAGGGCAATCGCGTTAATTGATGCATTTCTTGCATCACCCACCGAAGCAGTGCCTTTCACCCATTTCCTGGCAGTTTTAATTGCTTTTGTAAGTCGTTCGTCAATTACATTTCCATAAAGAGACAAAACATTTTCTACACAATCGCAAGCCCAAATAACTAATAGCCTGTGCTGTTCTTTATTCAAAGTTCCGCCACGATGTTCTGCAATATATCTCTTGTCCCGCATTTTTTTCGTTAACACCTTTTTTAATTAGGCCGGTTCTTACCGAATGTCCACCAATGAGTGAGACTATTTCATGTATCTGTTTTCGTGGCACTTAGATGTCAATCAATATGAAGATTGTGCGGGCGGCGAAGCTTTAAATACATTTCTAAACC
Source organism: uncultured Bacteroidales bacterium (assembly GCA_903917425.1). Lineage (GTDB taxonomy): Bacteria > Bacteroidota > Bacteroidia > Bacteroidales > UBA4417 > UBA4417. Next base: position 362 of record CAIXAQ010000734.1, on the reverse strand, counting down.
CGCCAATTGTTATAGCTTCCTTTGTTTTTATGTTTTCTGTCATTTCTCCATTCATTTTTGTATGTCGAATTGTGAGTTTGCAAAGTTTTATTTTTAAACGTCGGGGGAGATTTTCTGTCTTACCTTTGAGTTGGGAAAAGTATACTCTTTTACAAGCATAGGCTTTGAGTGTTGGCATGTGTTGCTTGTAAATATGTATGCTTTAGGGTTGAAACTTAATTTTCTCCCCTTTTTAATTGTTTATTTTTGGTTGATTCGGGCAAATAATTTTCTTTGGTAACGACTTTCTTACCGGTTCTTTGTTCTAATTCTTTTCTTGCGTTGCCAGCAACATTACCGCCCTGTCTTGCTGCTTTTTTGTT
>CAIXAQ010000733.1 GCA_903917425.1 uncultured Bacteroidales bacterium | reverse complement strand
GTTAATTTAACATTTTTATCTGCAATATCATCTGCCATAAATTGAATGCCCTTAATTTCTCAAATCAATTATACCGATAATATATTTTTTTTTATAATACCACTTTCCAAAATATATGTTTATCTTTGTTGAGGTATTTTAGTTAAAATAAAAAATATTTGTAATTATGAAAAATTTTCGCACACATTTATCGATAATTGTTTTGGCAATTATTGCGTTTCAACTCGTTTCTTTCAAATCGTTCGCTCAGAATGATAGTATTAAACTTCCATTTTATAAGTATCTCTATGTTCAGCCTAATTTCGGCATAACGGAGTACTTTGGCGACCTGAATCCTGATGATCTGTTTAACAAAAAAGTATCCTATGGAGGAGGTGCAATTCTTGGCTACCAGATAAGCCGCATTTTTGGCTTGAGAGGACAGTATACTATCGGTAAACTTACCAGTAAGAGCGATGTTTTTCAAAAAGAATTAAGTGGTAGTGTTTGGGATCTTACCGGGCAGTTAACGGTTAATATCAACGAGATATTTAACAAAAATCCAAACCGCAAGTTAAATTTATATGCCTTTGGAGGTTTTGGTTATTTAAATTTAAACACTACTGTTGATAATTATGACGGCACCCCGTTTATGACCGGAAAAAATGACGGCTATTCCTGGCCCATTGGTGGTGGCCTTTCATTTCGTTTGTCGAAAGCACTTGATCTGAACCTTGAGTACGGTCAACGCGTTACTTCACGCGACAGAGAAATGGATTTTATTGAATCCGGACAGTATTATGACCAGTTTTCGTATGCATCAGCCGGTCTTACTATTAAATTTTTACCAAAAGACAAGGATAAAGACGGTATCAGAGACAAAGATGACCGCTGCCCTGAAAACCCGGGTAAAATTGTTTTAGCCGGTTGCCCGGACAAAGACAACGACGGCATTGCCGATATAGATGACTCTTGTCCTGACGTTTTCGGAAAAGGCGAATTTAAAGGATGTCCCGATACCGATGGCGACGGCATACCGGATAAGGATGATGTTTGTCCTACCGTAGCAGGAAAACCTGAACTCAAAGGTTGTCCGGATAAGGATGGCGATGGTATTCCTGATAAAGACGACAGGTGCCCGGATGAAGCTGGTAAAAAAGAATTCAAAGGCTGCCCTGACAAAGACGGAGACGGAATACCCGATATAGATGATGTAATGCCTGCTTTGTTTGGTCTGGCGATATACAAAGGCGCACCTGATAGTGATGGGGACGGAGTTCCTGAGAATTTGGACAAATGCCCTGACGTAGCTGGTGTAGCTGAAAATAATGGATGCCCGGCTGTAATAAAAGGCTCAGTACTTGAGAAAATTGTATATTTCGATACAGATGAAAGTGTGGTACTTGCCAAAAATATTATCAGTTTAAATGAGATAGCTGCCTATATGAATGAGAACCCAACTGCTACTATCTCGGTTGCCGGGCATGCCGACTTTCTTGAATCTGTAAATTACAACTTACGATTATCAGAAAGACGCGCTGATTATGTTATCGATTACCTGAAGAAGAAAGGAATGAAATCAGCTAATGTTGAAAAATCTTTCTTTGGCAAGAGCAAGCCTGTTGCTGATAATAAAACAGCTGCCGGACGTGCACTCAACCGCAGGGTGGAGATTAAAATTACAAAATAACTGATTTCTTTTATAAACGTAAAAAGGCTGACAAATTTGTCAGCCTTTTTACGTTTGCTATGATCTGCCATTAAAATGTGAATTATACTAAAATGCGGTAAATTATTGTTTTATTAAAGCCCGATTCCTGATTCAAAAAGGGATTATAAGCAGAACCTGGATTTTGGGATTTAGATTTGGGGTCAGGACAATATGCCGTTAAAAATTAGTGTTAAAAAAGCTAAAGGAAAGATAGTCAGTGACTAAAAATCAGTCTTCCTGATTTGAATATTTGCTTCCGATTGATAAAGAGAAAGTGAAGCACGTTTTACACTTAAAAGCGAAAAAATCTCTCTATCAAACGTCATTGCCCAACATATAACTTCAGGTTAGTATAATTTTTCTTACCGGAAAGCCATCTTACTCATATAGAAAACATTACGTTTGGTAGTTTCGAGGTGGTTATTCCGGATAGTCTGATACCCTGAAGCTAAAAAATAGTCATTATACCAGTATTCAATTGTGCCCAGGTATTCATCTAAAGGCTGGTCGGTGCCTCTTTTAGGAGCTAAAGCAATATAAGTAGTATTATCAACAACGTTTCCTCCTTTAATTGTTTTAAAAGCAATTTTATTGTTCGCATTATAAAACAGCACCGTTTCGTCGTTCTCGAAATAACAATTTAATTTCCTGTTTAGATAGCTGGTTAAGATATCACGCATCTCCATACCATTATTCCAGAGCATTTTACCACTGCTATCGAACCCGGCAATAAAAGCATGTGAATAGCGGAATCCGTCAAAAACCTGGTACGAAGATGGGAACGATCGTCCGTAATAATCGTACGACATTTGCGTATTGGTATGATATTCAGGTGAATAAGCTTCAGATGCAAGGAAAAGTTGTCCTTGATTGATAAGTACTTCGTGTGAAATAAGCCTGAGGTTTAGTGTTTTTTCGTTACTGCTGTTCGTATTAGAAGACTCTTCGTTGTTTTGCTTATCACTTTTCTTGTCTGTTTTTGATTTTGCGCGAAGTGCACCCGGTTCAGTTATGTATTTAAAAGCATTGGTAAACCCGCCGAAGTAATAGTAATTAATTTTATTTGCTATTCCGTTATTGACAACAGCGGTATAATACCCATCCGACACGGGAGTCTTATCTTCGTTGGCATCGTACTCCGATTGCCTGGTATAGTACGACGAATTGTAATTGTACGCATAGTTATTATGATAGTAATCATAGTAGTCGTATTGCCTCCGCGTATTTGTCACATTGTAGCCGTATGTTCCTGCCACAATTCCTCTTCCTTCGCCCAAAGGCAGATATTGAGCTGAGTTAAAATTCCGTTGTTCGTTCTGATCGGTAAAATCAAAAGTTTTTTCGAGTGCCCCGGAAGTATTATAACGGTTAACAAACAAATGGTTTCGGGAGGAAGAAAACTGAATTTTATACGTGGCAAAAATTTCTTTTCTTGTCGTGTCAATCGAAACATCCAGCAAAAGCGCATCTTTCTCGGCCGTAATCTCATAGGTTCTTTTTTCACCTGTAATAAGCGAAAAGCTAATGACTGCAGGCTGGCTCTTCCTGCTGTTGTAACCAACAAGAGCATACCCATCCGACACCTCGAAATCAACTACTTCAGCATTTTCGGGTATCACTCCGGCATGTTTTGTTATTAACTGCAGACGTGGAATAATCATAAAAACAAAAAGATTACCGTCCTGATTTCTCTTTGTATCGTGAAAAAGCAAGTAAATGGCATCTTTGGTAGAGAGACTTTTCAAATAAGTAACATCTTTCGAAAGCGGAACCTGTTTGTGCCATGATTCTTTAAGTTGCTCATCGACCATCATAAATGACCAACTCACGCTATCTTTACCTGTTTCGCTTACAGTAGGGTAAAAAATACAGACTCCATATTTCCCTGCCGTCACATAATTAAACGGGTCGCTTCCTGCCGGTGCGGGTATTTCGAGACGTAAAGGATTACTGCTCTGCGCCCATAAGGCGGCAGCTATGGATATAAAATATAGGATAGAAAGTATTTTTTTCATCAGTTACTATTTGATTTTTTACGGGTCAGATGGAATACGCCATAATGAACCTTAATATTATCATCGGTTGGTGTTTTCCGATCATGGCTAGTTCATCTGTACAGTTTGTTTGTTATGCAAAAGAGAGGATTTCAGATCTGAATTTAAATTGCTCAAGATTGATGCTATTCAAAACAATTTGTTTAATGAGAAATCGGATTTCACACTCCAAAATTAAGAATTATACGGGCACTAATGTTTTTTAGGAAAGAAAAAAGGCTGCCTGGTTACAGGACAGCCTTTAATCACATTTTGGTTATACTCAAATAATTAACGTACAACCAGTTTAAGTACCTCTTTTGATCCGGTGACTATATTTTGAATCGAAACAAAATACAATCCGGCTGCAAAACCAGTAGTCTCAATTTTCATGGTTTTATCAGTTGCTTCCAGTGTTTTAACTGTTGAACCTAAGCTGTTGCTTACAGTAACTACAAACCTTCCCTTATCAGGCATTTGTAAGTTAAACCAGCCATTTGTGCATGGGTTAGGATAAATGCGTGCATTCTTAGCAACTGGATTTTCGTTAATGCCTACACCGCTGATTGGGGTTACAGATGCCCAGGTAGCTCCAACTCTAATTTCATCGATATGAGCTTTTGGCGTCGTTGCGTTATTCCTCAGACAGATTGAACCTGTGGCAAAAGAAGTGAATGCATTTGTTCCGGTGCTGTTCGAAACACCACCTGTTGGTTCGGTTCCTGCCAGATTACCCGGGTTTACCCACATGGTAGCTACAGTCAGAGCTGCGCTTATATCATATTTAACAACTACAAGATAGGTTGTACCAAAGTTCAGATCTGCACCATTGTCCGAATAAACGGGTGTACCGCCCGAAGTATTTAAAATAATAAACCTGAAGTTAGTACCGGCTGCATTTTTCACTACACCCAATCTGCCTCCGAAAGTGGTATTGGCTGCGCCTGTGGCTGCTCCAAAATGCATAAAGTAGTTATCCGGAGTCGTAGCAATCTGACTGTTATCTATTATATTTACTAATGCTGAATAGTAAAGAACCAAAGATGTTGAAACAAATCCCCTGTTTACATCCCTGCTTACTGCGTTTGCATTACTAAATAAATATACTTTATTTCCTGTTGAAGTTGCAAATCCCGGATAAGTCAAACTACCGTCCACGATATCTATTGTGGTTGTCTGTCCGGCAGTAACACTGTGTGTTGTCCAGTTATTTGATGTTGATCCCGGATCACCATTACCGCCAATATAGGCTGGAGTGGCATAATTGAATCCTTCATACAGAAGTTGCGACCATCCCGTTAAGCTGAAACCAGCTAGTAAAAATACCAGAATTATTTTTTTTAAGGGTAAAAATTTTTTCATAATTGATTGGTTTGTTTAAAGGTTTATTAAAATTTTTGTTACTACAAAGATACACATATAAACAAGAAGAACTGACAGTTCAATGAAATTTTAACTTTTTCAATTGAGATACCGCCAGTCCTTCTTTGTAAAATTTATTGTTACTATTTAAGCACTACTTTGATAGTCTGAGTATCATGATTCACTTTGTTCATGATTCTTACAAAGTACAATCCCGTGGTTTGACCGGTGATATCAAGCGAAATGATTTCATCGGACGAAGTGGCGGAACTCAATTGTTTTCCCAGCGCTGAATACAAGGTAATCTCTTGCGTATCCCTTGATGGGTTTGTAATTGAGAATTTCCCATTTGTTGGATTAGGATAAACGGAAACAGTGGAAGGCAAAGTAGTAATACCATCAACCCCAACACTGATATAATTAGTTTTGGTCAGAGTGCTGCTTCCATAAGCATTGGTTGCTGTGAGCGAAACAGAATACAGTCCATAAGTATTATACTGAATGAGTGGATTCTGAGCAACAGAAGTCGCAGGTGTTCCGCCGGTAAAAGTCCAGGCCCACGCCGTTGGATTATTGGTAGAAAGATCGTGGAACTGAGCACTTTGTCCTTGAAGTAAAGTAGTAGGCGTTGCATCGAAGTTAGCAACTGTTGGCGGGTTATAACAGCCAGCCAGAGGTGTGGCAAAAATACTGTCGCCGGCGGCATTCTTAACAACAAATTCATTTGAAGCGGTCCAGGAAGCAGGCAGTGAATTATTTGCATTTGGATCACAGAGAGTCAGGGATGCACCTAGTCCGTTAGGCCGGGTTGGCCATGGTGCTGCAACGCCATAAGTTACCTGGTCAATCGTGACACCATATAGATCTTGGAGAGTAATTGCCTCTCCGGAATTGCTTAATGAACCTGTTGTCCATTGCAGGGATGGTTTTCCAAATGTATTCAATATTGCACTCGATTTCAAAGATACCAACATGTATTGACCGGCAGCCAGGTCAAAAGAAGGAAATGTGAATGTAAAAGCATCGGATACTTTAAAACCCAGAAGGTTTACCGCAGTTCCCTTGTTGTATATTTCCACAAATTCAAGGCTATCGGTACCTGATTCAGGTGGGTTGTACATAATTTCGGTAATCACAAGATTAGCCCCACTACTGCATGAACTGCCCGGTGAAGCATAAATTGGCTGGCCTAATCCGTTAACGGCAACCTGGTTGGTGGATGCTGACCAATTCTGACCTAAGGAATTATCGAGAGTAGTGTTACAGAATGTGAGTGAAGGACCTCCATTATTAGGTGCAGTCGGCCATGGTGCAACAGGCAGATAATAAACGCTGTCTTTAACTTGTCCGATTGCATCTTTTAAAACGACAGGTTCTCCTGAATCATCAAGAAACCCTTCAGTCCACTGGGCACATGTAATCCCGAATGTGTTATGCATCGACAACGCTTCCCTTGCAACAACATAGTATGAATTGGCTGCTATTGACTGATCAGGAAAAACATAGGTAACTCCTTTCGAGAAAAACCAGTCTTTAACATTAACGCTTGCTGCTCCCTTATTATAAAGCTCAATAAATTCAATAGAGTCGTTACCCCCATCCTGCGGATTGTACATTATTTCGGTAATCATAATATCATTACTGGAGTTGTACTGAAAATCAGCAAGACTACGGCTCGTAATATGATCGCCATCTACCCGCGAGTTAGGAATAACAACAATGTCTTCCCTTACTATTGGAACCGGTGTATTGATATAATCCATGTCAAAAAAGGTAGTACGGAAATTACCTGCTCCGCCAATGTTGTCGGTTACCGGATAAATAATTCCGTTCGCAAAATTCCCTGTAGGGCTAGTAAACGTAACATTTGGAATTTTAATAAGTTCGGCTTCGTAGTTTTCCCAGTTGGCATTTAGCTGAGCCAAAGTGACAACCTCGGGCGTAATGGTATTGCCGGTTGAGGAGGCTGCTCCCGGATCCGATTCAGGAGTAAACTGCAACATACCGTTGAAAACAGCAAGTGTTCCGCTGATATTTGTAATGGCATCGCCCAGATTATAGGTAGTAGTTATTTTCCCGGCATTATCATCTATCAGTATTGCTGCTGTAGCATCCTGAATAAATTTCTGTTTACGGAAAGTCTGTTTAAAAGTCAGGATGCCTTGTCCAGTATATGTATAAACTGTTGCAGTTCCTGGCGTTACAGCCCTTAATGCCGCTAACGTTGAAATCTGAACCGGAGGAAGAACAATGCTGAATGTACCGCTGCTACCTGCAACCGTTTGAGGAATATCTGAAATGCGGATTTTGCAGTCGGCACTTAACGCCTGCCCTGCCGGAATACTCCAGGCCCAGGTGCCGGCATTTGCCGCTATGCTTGCATTTAAAGTAGTCCATGTAGGTGTACCGGCCGATGCATTATCAGAAAATTCGATTTTAACGTTTGCATTTGTGCTGGTTGCCGACCAGGTAATATTGTGGGTAGTTCCCTGACGCCATTGGTCACCTGTTGCCGGTGAATTAACCGAAATGGCAGGTGCTGCTGCTCCTGTTGGAGTTACATCAGCCCATGCTGCACCAACCCTGATTTCGTCGATGTATGCTTTTGGCGTTGTGGCATTGTTCCTGAGACAAATGGAGGCGAAAGCAGCAAAAGTTCCTGTTCCTGTACTGTTTGTAACATAACCGGTTGTTTGTTCAACGCCTCCCAGTGATGTCGGATTTATCCACATGGTAGCCACTGTTGGCGCGGCACTCCTGTCGTATTTTACTACAACCAGATAGGTAGTTCCGAAATCGAGATCTGCACCATTATCGGTAAATACAGGCGTTCCACCTGAAGTATTAATAATAGCAAATCTAAACTTTGTTCCTGATAATTTTGCGCCCAGTCGGGCTCCAAAACTGGTTACATTCGTTCCTGCGGTTGCACCGAAATGCATAAAATAGTCACCTGTAGCATTTAGCTGGCTATTATCAATAATGTTAATAAAAGCAGAGAAATATAAGGTAGTGGCGGTAGAAGTAATTGCCCTGTTAATATCTCTGCTGGTAGCGTTTGCATTTCCGAAAAGAAAAACTTTATTGCCTACAGGAGTTGGCAAACCTGTATAGGTCAGACTTGCATCCTGGATATCAACCGTTGTGGTTTGTCCGGCAGTAACACTATGAGTCGTCCAATTATTTGACGAAGTCCCGGCAGCACCATTGCCTCCGATATATGCCGGAGTTGGATAGTTAAATTCTTCATACAGTATTTGGGTCCATCCTGTCGAACAAAGTCCAAGGAGAAGAACTGCCAGGATGATTTTTTTTAAGTGTAAAAATTTTTTCATGATTGAATAAATTTGAAGTTGTTAGATCGATTGATCGACAAATATAAATACTTTTTTGCTCCAACTCCTTTTTGTTTTCGATTTAATAATTTATTAAAACAAAAATATCATTTACCTTAAATGCAAGAGGCTGTATCATACTATGATACAGCCTCCAACCTGATAATTATGAACGTTATTTTACCTCTTCAAAGTCAACATCAGTAACTTCCTGGTCGGCTGGTTTGCCCTGTTCCTGCCCTGGCTGTCCTTGTTGCTGTGCGCCAGGTTCGCCTCCTTGCTGAGTAGTTTTATACATTTCCTCACTGGCAGCCTGCCAAACACTGTTCAATTCGGCCATTGAACTGTCGATACCAGCAATATCGCGGTTTTTGTGGGCCTCACGAAGTTTATCCAATGCACTCTCAATGGGAGCTTTCTTATCGGCAGGTAATTTGTCGCCAAATTCTTTCAACTGTCGTTCCGTCTGGAAAATCAATGAGTCAGCTGTGTTTACCTTGTCAACTTCTTCCTTTGCTTTACGGTCGGCTTCAGCATTCAATTCAGCTTCTTCTTTCATACGTTTGATATCAGCATCGGTAAGGCCTGATGAGGCTTCGATACGAATCTGCTGCGATTTTCCCGTGCCTTTATCCTTGGCAGAAACATGAAGAATACCATTCGCATCAATATCAAAAGTAACTTCAACCTGTGGCACTCCGCGCATGGCTGGTGGAATACCGTCGAGGTGGAAACGGCCAAGGCTCTTGTTGCCTTGTGCCATCGGGCGCTCACCTTGCAGAATATGAATTTCTACAGAAGGCTGATTGTCCGAAGCAGTGCTGAAAGTTTCTGACTTACGGGTTGGAATAGTTGTGTTTGATTCGATAAGTTTGGTCATTACACCGCCCAGGGTTTCAATACCCAAAGAAAGTGGAGTAACATCAAGTAACAACACATCCTTAACCTCTCCTGACAGAACACCACCCTGGATTGCGGCTCCAATGGCTACTACTTCGTCCGGATTAACTCCTTTTGAGGGCGCTTTCCCAAAGAAATCTTCAACTGCTTTCTGAATGACCGGAACACGGGTTGAACCGCCTACAAGGATTACTTCGTTAATGTCAGCATTAGTAAGGCCTGCATCGCGCATGGCGTTGCGGCATGGCTCAATGGTGGCACGTACAAGGTCATCGATGAGTTGTTCGAATTTTGCCCTTGTCAGGGTGCGTACCAGGTGCTTTGGCATGCCGTCAACCGGTATGATGTAGGGCAGGTTTATCTCGGTGGATGATGAACTCGAAAGTTCTATCTTGGCTTTTTCGGCAGCTTCTTTCAAACGTTGCAATGCCATTGCATCCTTACGGAGATCAATACCTTCGTCCTTTTTAAATTCGTCAGCCAACCAATCAATAATGCGGTGATCAAAATCGTCGCCACCCAGGTGGGTATTGCCATTGGTTGATTTTACTTCAAAAACGCCTTCGCCGAGTTCAAGTATCGAAATATCGAAAGTTCCGCCACCAAGATCGTAAACGGCAACCTTAATATCTTTATGTTTTTTATCCAGGCCATAAGCAAGAGCAGCTGCTGTAGGCTCATTGATGATACGTTTTACGATGAGACCGGCAATTTCACCGGCTTCTTTGGTCGCCTGGCGCTGCGAGTCGCTGAAATACGCAGGAACTGTGATAACAGCCTCTGTTACAGTTGTCCCAAGATAATCTTCAGCCGTTTTCTTCATTTTCTGTAAAATGATGGCTGATATTTCCTGGGGGGTAAAAGTACGATCATCAATTTTAACCCGGGGAGTATTGTTGTCACCTTTCACAACGGCAAAAGGCATACGTTTTATTTCCTGTGTAACCCTGTCATAAGTTTCACCCATAAATCGTTTGATCGATGAAACCGTTTTGGTTGGGTTGGTTATAGATTGTCTTTTAGCCGGGTCACCAACTTTTCGTTCGCCGTTTTCGGTAAACGCTACTATCGAAGGCGTGGTGCGCTTTCCTTCGCTGTTAGGGATTACTACCGGTTCGTTGCCTTCCATTACTGAAACACACGAGTTGGTAGTTCCTAGATCAATACCAATTATTTTTCCCATTATATTATGTTTTGTTAGTTATTGTTCATTTTAAAGTCGAACCGCCTATTTCAATCATTATGCCATTAATGGATTTGCATCGGCGATTGTTATTCAAAGCCTTTTCCAATAGG
>CAIXAQ010000732.1 GCA_903917425.1 uncultured Bacteroidales bacterium | reverse complement strand
TAAAATGTAAAAGCATTGCAAGCCCCTAACTTTTTCATTTTTATTTTATTATGATGTGTTTTGCGTTCCTTTTTGGCTTCGGCGTGAGCTCAGCCGAACGGTTCTGGCTTGTCCTGGTTAGGGATTTCAGGCCTTTAAGGCACTAAATAGATCCATTTTATTATCCGTTTTTTTTGCATCCTCGCATTTTTAAATTATCCCATTATTTCACCGGCAAGGTGAAGTAAAAGGTAGTACCATTTCCTGCTTTGCTTTCGACTCCTATTTTACCGCCAAGCATTTCGACATAAGCTTTCGAAATGGACAAACCCAGCCCAACTCCCTGGAAAGCTCTAGCATTGGCAATATCGGCATGTTCAAAGTTTTCGAAAATGGCTTTCTGTCTATCAGCGGGAATCCCGATTCCGGTGTCGGTAACGTAAAACTCCAGTTCGTCGTCTATTCCTGATCCGGCAGGTTTGCTGGTTTCGTCCTTACGTTTAAAGCCGAATTCCACTTTGCCATGATCGGTAAATTTCAAAGCATTGTTCACCAGTTTCGAAAGAACAGAAAAAAGTTTGCCCTCATCGGTATTTATTATGATGTCTTCGGCGTTTGCCGGAGTTTGGCAGGAAATTTCAATTCCTTTCTGTTTCGCCTCAGCTTTTGACAAGTTGAAAATTTGCTCGATTTGATTGTTGATGTTTGTTTCGGAAATGGAAACAGGCATTTGTCCGGATTGTATGAGTGCCGTGTCGACAATATTACCAATGGTATTGAGCATTCGTTTCCCGCTATAATCAATTGCCCGTATATACTCCTCCTTTTCGTCCCCGGTAAAGTTTACCTCTTTCAACAGCCCGGCAAACCCCAGAATTCCATTCATGGGTGTGCGTATTTCGTGACTGACACCTTGCAGAAATGCAGTTTTAAGCCGGTCGCTTTCTTCGGCTTTTTCCTTGGCAGCAATCAGTTCCTTTTCGGCTTTTTTCCGCTCGGTAATATCCCTCGAAATGGTAACTATTCCGATTGGTTTATTGGCTGAATCCTTAAGAAATGAAAAAGCAAGTTCCATCCAGAAAACATTTCCATTTTGATGATATTCTTCCAACTCAAGTAAAGGATAATCTGCGAGTTGAGAATCGCCTGACATCTCTAACTGAATGATTTCGGCAAACAATTCGTTAACTTTTTGAACTGAGTTCGGGTGAAGTATGTTCCTTATATTCTGAAAGGTGACCTCTTTTACTGATAATCCGCAAAGTTTTTCGATGGATGGACTTACGTAGGTTACATTCAGATCCATATCCAGCATCGTAATTGTGTCACCGGTATTTTCGGCAATCAGCCTGAATTTCTCTTCACTTTCGCGCAACAAATCTTCTGCTGCTTTTTTTGCGGTAACATCGCGAACCGAAATCAAATCTGCCTTAACGCCATCATAGTCAATAATTTTACCAATACTTTCGAACCATATCTTGTTTCCCTTTGAGGTAATTCCGACATAATATGCTACATCAAGTTCAACGCCCTGAGCCATTTTTGTAAGGTCTTCGATGGCTAACGGAATAGATTCGGGTGCAATAAAACCAAATACATTCTTCCCGATAATTTCCTCAAGCGTCTCGTATTCAAATGTCTTAATTAATGAGGGGTTGGCAAAAAGTATATTGCCTTCTAAATTTATTATTATTATTCCTTCAAATCCATAGTCAGCTAAAGCCCGGTATTTTGCTTCGCTTTCGCGAAGCGCTACCAGGGCGAGCTTTTCGGTGGTAATATCCCTGACGGTACCTACCAGGCTAACAATCTTACCATCCAGTCTCTGGAATTCCTTCTCGCTGCCTTTAAACCAGAGCCATTTCCCTTCATGCGACAACAACCTGTATTCAAAGTCGAAAACTTTATTCGGTTCCCAGGTCTCCAGGTTTTTATCAAAAATTTCAAATTGTTTTAAATCATCCGGATGAACCAGTTTTTCACGGAAATTGGCATCATTATCGGTTAGCTCGTCCTCCGGATAACCAAGAAGTTTGCTTATACTCCCGTTGGTGTATATATTATGGCCGGCGGCAACATCATATATATAAATCAGGTTCGGGCTACTTTCGGCAATTCTGCTTATAAGATACTCTTTTTCAGCAATTTTTGCTTCTACTTGTTTGCGTATGCTGATGTCAGTCAAGGATGTAACCCTGACTTCTCTCCCTTTATAGTGCATAGTGCGCCCACGCAACTGGCATGGAAACGTCGTTCGGTCTTTTCGAAGGGCTGTGGCTTCATATGGTTCTTCCAAGCAACGGAGCATATGCTCCATAACCATTTCCCTGTCCTCAGGCACTATCCATTCGGTACCATATCGCCCGATTGCTTCGGCGGAGGAATAACCAAAAGTTTTCTGTGCAGTAAGGTTTTGCTCGATGCATATCCCTCTTTCGGAGAGGAATATAGATTCAAAAGCAGCCTCGCTCAATCCCCTGTATTTTTCGTTGCTTTCCTCGAGTTCTTCTTTTGCCTGCATACGTTCGGTAATATCTTTTATAATTCCCACGCCACCACGAACAGTACCATCGCCAACTTCCATTGGTGCGAAAAAAGCGCTTAAATAAGTGATTTTACTTGCCGTGAACGATTGGTACAATCCCTCGTACCTGCCAATTCGGCCATCAAGTGTTTTTTCTATCTCGATAACCAGTTTTTTATCAGGCAGACTTAGCATATTGAGTCCAACAAGTTTTCCGATGGGTGAGCCGATAATTTGTGCGAACATCTCGTTGCAGGTTACGATAATTCCTTTGTCGTCGAACTGCAATAACCCCAAAGGTGCATTTTCAAATATCAACCTGTATTTTGCTTCGCTTTCACGAAGGGCTTCAAACATACGTTTACGCTTGGTAATATCCCGTACGATCAATTGAACCGCCGGTTTACTGTTTATGCGTATCGGCATAGCTTTTACTTCGACATCAACAAGCGATCCGTCGAGCCGAATAAATTTTTCTTCTGCAAGAGGCAAAACCACTCCTTCGGTAGCAGCTTTTCTCATCTGTTCAATCACCAGGGCGCGGCTATCCGGATGAACAAATTGAATTATATGTTTGCCAACCAATTCTTCGGCACTTTTTGCAGCCATCAGCCTGAGGCATTCCTTATTTACCAGTATAATTTTCCCTTCAGAATAGATAGTGATTGCATCAGGTGAATTTTCTATCAATTCGCGGTATTTAATCTCACTTTCTTCAAGCGCCTTTTTGGTGAGTGTGACCTGGACCGTATTAACGGTGTTTGAACCCCTTATCAAATCGCTCTCTTTCTGCAGTTTAAGCAACTCTTCTATAAGTTCATCTTTGGTTTGAGTCTGATAGTTCATAGTTTAACTATTTAGTAAAATGAAATAATATTTTGCTTTTCAATAGGGCAATATCCAGCGGTTTCGAAATATAATCGTTGCAACCTGCGGCCAACGCTTTATCCCTGTCATCGCTTAGTCCAAATGCGGTTTGAGCAATAATGAACACATTATTGTTAAATTCACGAATCTTGCTTGTTGCTTCATATCCGTCCATTCCCGGCATTTTAATATCCATCAGTACCAGGTCAATGTCGGGATTATTGCGGCAGCTTTCCACTACAGCCAAACCATTTCTAACTCTCAACACCTGTTTACTGAATGATTTCATAGCCATTGAGATCAGCATTGCCGAGGCTTCATCGTCTTCGGCTACCAGGATTTTAAGATCATTAATCTCATGTTTTCCTATTGTTTCGGTAATATATGCAACTTTACTTAATTGTAATTTTGGCTGATAGGGTATGGAAAAATAAAATGTTGATCCAACTCCTGCGTCACTTTCGACCCAGATTTTTCCGCCTAGCATTTCGAGGTACGCTTTGGAGATCGACAACCCTAAACCGGCACCTTCGAAAGCCCTTGCATCGGAAATATCGGCTTGCACAAAACGGTCGAAAATTGCTTTCTGCCTGCTTTGCGGTATGCCAATTCCGGTATCCTTTACATAAAATACGAGTTCCTGCTGCATAGATTCACTATCTGACGACTGAACGACTGCATGAGCTGACGACTGAGCGACTGTATGAGTTGACGACTGCACGACTGCATGAACTGGGGACTGCACGGCTGCATGAGCTGACGACTGCACGACTGCATGAGTTGACGACTGCACGGCTGCATGAGTTGACGACTGCACAACTGCATGAGCTGACGACTGCACGATTGCATGAGCTGACGACTGCACGGCTGCATGAGCTGACGACTGCACGACTGCATGAGTTGACGACTGCACGACTGCATGAGCTGACGACTGCACGACTGCATGAGCTGGGGACTGCACGACTGCATGAGCTGACGATTGCACGACTGCATGAGCTGACGACTGCACGATTGCATGAGCTGACGACTGCACGGCTGCACGATGTGATAATGGCAAGAACGGCTTTAGCGTATAACCGAACTCAATAGAACCGGCATCGCTGTATTTTATGGCATTTTTCACCAGGTTGGTCAAAACGGCATAAAGTTTTTCGCGGTCGGTATGAATGACAGCTTTTGCTGCAGTCAGTCCATTTTTAACGAAAAGTTTCATCCCCTTTGCTTCAACCTCCGGCTTGAAGAAGATGTAAACATATTCCAGCTGCTCGTTGATATTTGTTTCCGAAATTAAAACGTCCATCTGGCCGGCTTCAATTTTCGAAATATCAACAATATCATTTATAATGTTGAGCATTCGCTCCCCGCTCTTCTTAATGATCCCTATGTATTCCTGCTGATCTTCACCCGAAAGACCCGGCATTTTGAGCAATTCGGTAAAACCAAGTATCCCGTTCATGGGTGTGCGTATTTCGTGGCTCATGTTGGCAAGGAAGGCCGACTTTAGCTTATCGCTTTCTTCGGCTTGCTCCTTGGCGATAAGCAAGTCTCTTTCGTCACGTTTACGTTTTGATATGTCATGAAAAAAAGCCACAAATCGCCCTCCTTCAGCCGACTGGTATTGAATACTGACTTCTACATCAAATAAGTTACCATCCTTGCATCGGTGACGGGACTCATAACGTTCTTCCCCCTTTTCAATGATCTTCTGTAAAAGGACTTCGGTGCCACTTACTCTTTCGGGTGCCAGGAGGTCGGCAATTTTCATGGCTAACAATTCCTGTTTGCTATATCCACTCATGCGGCAGTATGTTTCATTTACTTCGAGCAGATTCCCTTGCAGATCGGTAAGCCAGAAACCATCCATTGCCGTTTGCAGGATGGTGCGGTGCCGCTCTTCATTTTCCTTTAAATTTTCTTCTGCTATTTTACGATCGGTGATATCGCGGCCAATCCCGACTAATCCAATAACCTTATCATCTTTGTCGCACAAAGGTAATTTAGAGGAAAGCAACCAACGCTTCTGTCCGTTTTCGTCGAGGACATATTCTTCGCGGTTAAGTACAGCTTTACCGGATTGAATTACTGACTGATCGTCGGCAAAAAATTTATCGGCAAGTTCTACAGGATAGAAGTCGAAATCATCTTTCCCTAAAACTTCACTTTCGGATTTAGCCCCCATGAAGCCAAGTTCGGCCTTGTTAACCAGCGTTTTGCGGCAAGCCAGGTCCTTGGAGTAAATTGAATCGGGGATATTATCAATCAGTGTGCGGAGCAGCAAACGCTCGTTGAGGAGATTTTCGACGGCCTGCCTGCTTTCACGTTCGGCGGATATCTGATCGGTGATGTCGTGAACCAGCACATGTCGGGCCTTCCGATCGTTAAAACCGAGCGAAAATGCAGCAATTTCAACGAAAACTATTTCTCCGTTCTTCTTCACATTGCGCCATTCACCAGTAGGGTTAAATGCGGTCCTGGCAAGTTCTATATCTTTTAAAAAATCCGGAATATCTTCCTGCAGGTGTATATCCTGCAAAGTCATCGAAAGAAATTCCTCTCGCGAATACCCGTAATACCCTATCATAGCCTGGTTAACTTCCAGAAATTCAAGAGTTTCCAGATCGTAAATAAAGATTGGCTGCGGATTATGGGTAAACAAAAAGCGGTATTTGTCTTCACTTTCTGCAAGCACATTTATAGCCAGGCTTATTTGCGCATTACCACCTGCATAATCCAATTTAAGAGCATTATTCTCTTTAAGCAATTCATCCAACACTTTTATAAGTTCTTCCTTTGTTTTATCGTGGTAGTCTATCATGGCAGTCGTGCTCGATTAATTTTCCTCCAAGGTTTTCACACCCTAAGAGCTGATTCAGGATGCATAAAAAAAACAGGATTCGCATCCGCGTCCCCGATAATATTGCCAAACAGATGGGGTGAAAACCGATATACCCGGAATTCAATTCATATTTTGGTAAAACTATAATTCGTTTTTTTGAAGTTGCTAATTTAGTCAATATACTTTAATGAACCGAGAGTCTATTTGTAATCGAGATGCTAAGAAAATGTGTTGTGATCCACTGAAAAAACGTCATTTATATTACTGATATCCAGCAATATATTGCCGGAATGAAGTTTTTTTTTACTTACGACCTATTTGAGTGAACATTTGCTAAAAGCGAAAACAGAATTCGCTTCTCTTAAGGATTGAATTTAATAAAGCTGCAAATTTTAATTTCCTGTACTTTTGCAACCCGAAACTTTTACTCCACTCCAACAGAACTCAGCACCATGTCTTTTACATCCTTAGGTTTACCGGCTTCCTTACTGAAAGCACTGACCGATCAGAATTACGTACAACCTTATCCCATTCAGTCAGAAGCAATTCCTGCCATTCTGAAAAAGAAAGATGTTTTAGGCATCGCCCCGACGGGCTCGGGTAAAACGGTAGGGTATGTTTTGCCCATATTATTGAATGTGCAAAATATTCTGGTTTCGAAAAGCAGGCATGTGAAAGCCCTGGTATTGGTCCCTACACGGGAACTGGCAGTGCAGGTGCAGGAAGTATTCCGGGTATTTGGCTCAGTACTTCCCAACCGCGTTAAATCCTTAGCCGTTTTTGGCGGCGTTTCCATCAACCCTCAAATGATGGATCTGCATGGAGTTGATGTTTTAGTAGCAACACCTGGCCGATTATTGGAATTGGTCGAATCAAATGCGGTGCACTTATCTGAGATTGAAACGCTGGTACTCGACGAAGCCGATAAAATGCTCAACCTTGGATTTAAGGAAGAGGTGAACCGCATTCTTGCATTGTTGCCCAAAAAACGTCAAAACCTCTTATTTTCGGCTACACTGAGCGATGATGTGAATAATATCAACCAACTTTTATTGCACGATCCCTTGGTTATCAAAATCGGATCGGACGATGAAAACATTGACCTGATAAACCAGTTAGCCTATTTTGTGAAGGAAGAGAAAAAAGGACCACTTCTGCGCTTTCTGATAAAACAGAATGATCTGAAGCAGGTGCTGGTATTTACATCGTCAGTTTACTCGGCGGATAATGTAAGCGATAAACTTCGTAAAAACGGAATTGAGGCCCTTGCCATACACAGCAGGAAAAGCCAGGGGGCGCGGATGGAAGCTTTGAGTAAATTCAAATATGGCGAACTTCGCGTGCTGGTTGCCACCGATTTATTATCGCGCGGAATTGATATTAAGTTTTTGCCTTACGTGGTTAACTACGATCTGCCCCGTTCACCAAAAGATTACATACATCGCATTGGCAGGACAGGCCGCGCCGAATCGCCCGGTGAAGCCATTTCGTTTGTTACTCCGGCTGACGAACATCATTTTAAAGTGATTCAAAAAAAGACGGGAAAGTGGGTAACGATGATTGATAGCGAGAATTTGGGAATTTGAAAATGCGATAATGTGATAATGTGGGAATGTGAAAATGCGATAATTTGAAAATGCGATAATTTGAAAATGCGGTGATATAAACTTGGGACAGAGGACTTTCCACGTTTGACTTTCGACGTTTGAACCTTGAACATTAAACCTTGAACATTAAACCTTGAACATTTGACCCTGGACATTTGACTTTCGACGTTTGACTTTCGACGTTTGACTTTCGACGTTTGACTTTCGACGTTTGACTTTCGACGTTTGGCTTTCGACGTTTGAACCTTGAACATTGAACCTTGAACATTTGACTTTCGACATTTGACGTTAATCTTCAGACATAAAAGTGCTTATAAATTCCTATGCTTCCCGAAAAGAGAGAACACCCGAAAGAAAAACCGAAGATGCATCCCCGGAATAGGCATCGCGAACGATATAATTTCAGGCAGCTTATTGGCAGTTGCCCTGAATTGGCACAGTATGTAAGGCCCAATGTTTACGATGATGACTCAATCGATTTTTTCGACCCGGAAGCAGTAAAAATGCTGAATAAAGCCCTGCTGAAGCACTATTATGACCTCGACTACTGGGATATTCCAAAAAATTATTTATGTCCGCCCATTCCAGGCCGGGCCGATTATATTCATCATATAGCTGACCTGTTGGGGAGCAATAACAAAGGCGAAATTCCAACAGGTGAAAAAATCAAATGCCTTGATGTTGGCGTGGGTGCCAATTGTATTTACCCGTTAATCGGAAACAAGGAATACGGATGGTCTTTTATCGGCTGCGATATCGATGCTGTTTCAATAGTATCTGCAAATAAAATAATCGAACTAAACCCCTTTTTAAAAGGAAAGATAGAATTGAGATTGCAAAACAATGCCCGGAATATTTTCGAAGGTATAATTCAAAAAACTGAACTGGTGGATCTTACGATCTGCAATCCTCCTTTTCACGCTTCGCTGGCGGATGCACAATCAGGCACTTTACGAAAGTTGAACAACCTGACCCGCACAATAAACACAAAAACTACACTGAACTTCGGAGGTCAGGGTAACGAATTATGGTGCAACGGAGGCGAGGAAAGCTTCATAAAGCTTGTTGTTCATCAGAGCCATCAGTTCGCTACTTCATGTTTATGGTTCTCAACACTGGTTTCAAAGGAATCGAATCTCAGGAATGCTTACTTAGAGCTACGAAAAGCCGAAGCAGTCGAAATTACCACCATCCCCATGGGGCAGGGCAATAAGACAAGCCGGATAGTTGCCTGGACATTTCAAACCACAGAACAGCAGAAAAACTGGATGAATGACAGATGGAATAAGCCTTTGTAAAGACTTTGAGAAAGCCTGAATATTGTCTATTTTCAATGAAGTTATGGGTACTCTACAATAAACTTACTTTGTACAAGGCATTTTAACAAGGAACCTGAGTATTAAAGATATTCGCTTCCATTTTATTGCTATATATCTATATTACTGTTATTTATATTCAATTTATTAGTCTTCAAGTAAAATACAATTGAATTCTCACAAATCTTTCTAATTATTTTAATTATGTATCATGCTATTATTAATATTTATTGTAAGTTTACACCGTCTTAAGTTAAATTAGGTATAGCAAACCTATTATTTCGCATTCTAACGCTTGAACACAATTATGAAAAATATGCTCTTTGGTACTGTTTCAGCAGATCCCAGAACAAACGGATCTAAAAAAAACAGCCTTAAACTCTTGATAGTAAAAGAATTATATGAAAATGGAAGCAAGTCGATACCCCAGCTGAGTAAGTTCATTCATATGAGCACGCCAACTATTACCAGAGTATTAGACGAACTTATTGAGACTGGTTTTCTGACTGAAGAAGGCATTGGCTCCTCGAGTGGTGGCCGCCGTCCGAATTTATATGGCCTCAATCCGCAGGCAAGATTTGTATTGGGTGTGGATATCAGCAGATATCATATCCGCCTGGGTATGTTCAATTTCAGTAACCAGCCTGTGGGCGATATTAAAGTAATCGATGAAGGGCTTAAAGTATCGAACGATTTTATAAAAAGTCTGAAAACGGCAGTCGAAGAGTTTATACTTGAATCCGGGATTGACAAAACAAAATTAATGGGCATAGGAATTGCACTTCCCGGCCTGATCGATTTACATACAGGAATCAGTTACAGCTACTTACAGAACGAAAAACCGGCTACCATACAGTTTGAAAATATTTTTGATTACCCTGTTTTTGTCGAAAACGACACCAAAGCCATGGCCCTGGGCGAACAGGCTTTTGGCATGGCTCAGGGCAAACAAAATGTATTATGCCTCAATATCGGCTCAGGTATCGGTTTAGGGATGATACTCAACGGTAAATTATACAAGGGAAATTCGGGATTTTCGGGTGAATTTGGACACATACAGGTCGATCCCGACGGACAACTCTGTTATTGCGGCAAAATTGGCTGCCTCGAAACAATGGCTTCGGGAACTACCATGATAAAACGTGCCATAAAAGAGATTGCCGATGGGGCAACCACAGTCATAAATAAGATGGTTGACGGTGACCTGGGCAAAATTACTATTGAAACTGTGCTTCAAGCCGCCCAGCATGGCGACCAGTTCGCAATCGGTTTGCTTGCATATATTGGCGAACACCTGGGCCGTGGAATTGCCGTGCTTATTCACCTTTTCAACCCTGAACTCATTATTATCGGGGGCGAACTTACTAAAGCCGACAACTATATTATTGACCCGATTCAGCAAAACCTCAACAAATATACGATTGCCAAAATCCGCCGCGATGCGCAAATCATGACTTCAGGTTTGGGGGAAAATGCGGGTCTGATGGGAACTGTGGCGCTGGTAATGAATAAGGTTTTTCAGAACAGGTAAAGAAACAAATAAGAATCAAGTTGTTCAGGTTAACCAAAACATGTTCCTGACTCAGGACATTGGGTTCCGTTTGAAAAATTCTGCCTAAAAAACAGCTCAATCAGTTAATATCTGACTAAAATCAAAAAAACAAAAGCATGAAAAAATACGGGATTACTTTTGCTGTGATCGTTATTTTGTTGATTTTCAACCTGCCGTGTATGTTAAAAGCTCAGCAGATTTCTGTACCCGATTGGGAAAATCCGGCCATACCCTCTTTCAAAACGGAGAAACCTCATGTAACTTACGTCCCATATGATACCGAAGCCAAAGCGTTCAAAAACCAACCTGAAGAATCTTCGGCTTACATGTCGCTTAACGGGAAATGGAAGTTTAAACTATCCGATAATTATACTTTAGTGCCTGCAGGTTTCTACCAGACCGGTTTTGATGCTTCGGCCTGGGCATTGATTGATGTACCGTCAACCTGGGAAGTTCAGGGTTACTCCTACCCTATTTATGTTAACCAACCCTATGAGTTTTATACAAAAAACCCTTTACCACCGCATGTTCCTTACGACTATAACCCGGTAGGAACCTATCTTACTGAAATTAAGGTTCCTGAAACGTTCAGGGGGAAAAACGTATTTATTCATTTCGGAGCCGTGAAATCTTTTTTCTATATCTGGCTCAATGGCAAATACATCGGCTTCAGTAAAGATTCGAAAAC
>CAIXAQ010000731.1 GCA_903917425.1 uncultured Bacteroidales bacterium | reverse complement strand
TGGACTAAAATTGTTGAGCAATATAATCCTGCTGACGAAACATCGATGCAAATGCATATTCACTGCAATACTTCGGCCTGGAATAAAACTTTATTCGATCCGTATGTGAACCTGTTGCGCACCACAACCGAAGCCATGTCCGCAATTATTGGCGGGACTCAGTCTCTGAGCATACTGCCTTTCGACACTTTTTATAAAGATCCCGATGAATTCTCGACACGCCTGGCCCGAAACCAGCAAATTATTCTGAAGGAAGAAGTCTATCTTGATAAGGTTGTTGATCCTTCAGCCGGTTCTTACTATATCGAAAATCTCACCCAACTTATAGCCGAAGCTGCCTGGAAAATATTCCTGCAAATAGAGGAAAAAGGAGGAATGGTTGAAGCCGTAAAAGCAGGATTTGTGCAGGATCTGGTTGAGAAATCAGCCGGTCTGCGACTTGATGACATTGCCAATCGCCACATTATTCAACTTGGCACCAATCAGCATCCGAATTCTGAAGAGCAAATGCTCGAAAAAATTGATTTCGCCGACGAAGATGAAATGCCCGAAGATGAAATTTATGCCGAGGAGGATGATGAGATTGAAGAAGAGGAAGAGGACGAAGACGACGCTCCAACCACATATAAAAAACTGACTCTTTTTGGCGGCTCCGATGCCTTCGACCAATTGCGGCTTGCCACCGAACAATATGTTGCCGATGGGAATAAAAAGCCCTCGGTATTCCTTTTTAATATAGGTAGCTTGTCAATGCGAAAAGCAAGAGCCATGTTCACTGCCAATTTCTTTGGTTGTGCCGGGTATGAGATACTTGATAACTCAGGATTCGATACCGTTGAGGAAGGCGTGAAAGCGGCAAAAGCATCGAAGGCCGAAATCGTTGTAATATGCAGTTCCGATGAGGAATATGCTACTTTAGTTCCTGAAATTGCTCAAAAACTAAAAAAAGCAAATAAGGAGGTGCTACTGGTAGTTGCCGGTTACCCTAAAGAAATTCTGGATACTTTGAAACAAGCCGGTGTGAATGAATTTATTCATGTCCGCAGCAACCTGCTTCAGACATTGGAAACCTTCCAGGAAAAACTTGGTATTTTCTAGTAACAGCTGTTACATACAACTCACTCAGAATTCACAAAATCCCTCATCCTACGATGCGACCCGATTTTAAAAATATAGATATCAAAGGTGGACAGCCAAAAGCTGTCGCCAGCGTTCCATCAGCACAGACTGAATGGATGACAAACGAACAGATTGCAGTAAAACCAGTATACACTCGTGCCGACCTGGCAGGAATGGAACACCTGAACTATGCTGCAGGATTGCCTCCGTTCCTTCGTGGACCATACAGCACCATGTATGTAATGAAACCATGGACCATCCGCCAGTATGCCGGTTTTTCTACTGCCGAAGAATCAAATGCATTTTACCGCCGTAACCTGGCTGCAGGGCAAATGGGACTTTCGGTTGCGTTCGACCTGGCTACACACCGTGGTTACGACAGCGATCACGAACGTGTTGAAGGCGATGTTGGAAAAGCCGGTGTTGCTATCGATTCCATCCTGGATATGAAAATTCTGTTCGATCAGATTCCTCTGGATAAAATGTCGGTCTCGATGACTATGAACGGTGCAGTACTCCCTGTACTTGCATTTTATATTGTGGCTGCCGAAGAACAGGGCGTGCCAATGGAAAAACTAAGTGGGACCATTCAAAATGACATTCTGAAAGAATTCATGGTTCGTAACACCTATATATATCCGCCGGCACCCAGCATGAGGATTATAGCCGATATTTTTGAGTTCACTTCGAAAAACATGAAGAAATTCAATTCTATCAGTATCAGTGGTTATCATATACAGGAAGCCGGTGGCACAGCCGATATCGAACTAGCCTACACGCTTGCCGATGGATTGGAATACATCCGCAAAGGAATTGCCGCTGGAATTGATATTGATGCTTTTGCACCCAGGTTATCATTTTTCTGGGGAGTGGGAATGAACCATTTCATGGAAATTGCCAAGATGCGCGCTGCCCGTATGCTTTGGGCCAAAATCGTTCAGCAGTTCAATCCAAAGGATCCAAAATCGATGGCCTTGCGAACCCATTCCCAAACTTCGGGATGGAGCCTTACTGAACAGGATCCGTATAATAATGTTACCCGCACCTGCGTTGAGGCGTTGGCGGCTGTTTTAGGACATACCCAATCGCTGCATACAAATGCGTTGGACGAAGCTATCGCTTTGCCGACTGACTTCTCCGCGCGTATTGCACGTAATACTCAGATATACCTGCAGGAAGAAACCAATGTCTGCAAAGCCGTTGATCCATGGGCCGGTTCATATTACGTTGAAACGCTTACGCACGAAATCGCACACAGCGCATGGAAACTGATTGAGGAGGTGGAAGAACTTGGCGGAATGTCGAAAGCCATTGAAACAGGTATCCCAAAAATGCGTATCGAAGAAGCCTCGGCCCGCCGCCAGGCTAAGATTGACGCAGGTCGCGATACTATTGTCGGTATTAATAAATATCGTTTGGCAAAAGAAGATCCTATCGATACTCTTGAGATTGACAATACCTCAGTTCGCCTTTCGCAGATTGAAAGACTCAGGAAACTGAGAGCGGAACGCAATAATGAAGAAGTTCAAATCTCGCTGGAGGCACTTACCAAATGTGCCGAAACCGGCGAGGGAAACCTGCTGGCTTTAGCAATTGATGCGGCGCGCAAACGAGCATCGTTAGGAGAAATTTCAAGTGCATTAGAAAAAATTTATGGGAGGTATAAAGCCGTGATCAGATCAATATCAGGAGTTTACGCCTCAGAAAGCCAGGGCGATGATCAGTACATAAAAGCCTGCAAAATGGCTGACGAATTTGCCGCACTCGATGGCCGCCGTCCGCGTATTATGATTGCTAAAATGGGCCAGGATGGTCACGATCGGGGTGCTAAGGTCGTAGCCACAGGCTATGCCGATATAGGCTTCGACGTGGATATGGGGCCGCTGTTCCAGACGCCGGCTGAAGCAGCCCGACAAGCTGTCGAAAATGATGTGCATATACTCGGTGTATCTAGTCTTGCCGCAGGACATAAAACGCTGGTTCCGCAGGTTATTGAAGAGTTAAAAAAACTCGGCCGCGAAGATATAATGGTTATTGTCGGCGGAGTAATTCCATCACAGGATTATGATTTCCTCTATAAAGCCGGAGCTGTAGCTATTTTTGGACCAGGAACCAAGATTCCGGCAGCAGCCATCCAGATGCTGGAGATTTTAATCAGTAGCAGGAAATAGGTTAACGTTCTTTAATCGGCACCTGGGGTGCTAAAACATTATTGACTTTCTCGGAAACGATCGCCTTTTTCAGGTTAAAAGTACCGTTTAGTTTAATATCTGCTGACGAAGCACCAATTAATACTTCATATTTTCCTGCATCAGCAATCCATGCTGAAACATCTGTATTGAATGAGGATAGGTCCCTGGAATTCAATGTGAGAGTAATAGTTTGTGATTCACCGGGCTGTAATAATTTTGTTTTGGCAAAACCTTTAAGTTCAGCTTTTGGCTTATCAATTTTGCTGGCAGGAGCCGAAACGTACAATTGAACAACTTCACGGCCGGCAACACTACCTTTATTCTTCACTGTAACAGTAACCTTCTGTTTTCCTTTAAATTCTGTTGAAGCAAATTTAAGACCGCTGTAGTCAAATTTGGTATAGCTCAATCCAAATCCAAATTCAAAAGCAGGCTTTACGCCAAATGTTTCGTAGTAGCGATAGCCAACGTAAATGCCTTCCTCATAGGTGATTTCAGCTGGTGTCGGGAATATGAAACCGGTAACCCAGCCAAAGTCAACTCCCGGAGGGACTGCCGATTTTCCGGTAGCTTTGCCCGGGAAATTGCCTGCCGAAGGGACATCTTCATATTTCATCGGGAATGTCGAAGTCAGCTTTCCCGAAGGATTAACTTTTCCGGTTAGAATATCGGCAATGGAATTGCCTGTCTCCTGCCCGCCTTGCCAGGCAAGTACAATTGCATCCGGCATATCGCGCCAGGAGGCTACTTCAACAACTCCGCCAATATTCAGGATTACGATCACCTTTTTTCCCACTTTATGGAAAGCAGTTGAAACTCTTGCGATCATACTCAATTCTGTCTTTGTAAGTTTGAAATCGCCTTCCACATTTTTACGGTCATTACCTTCTCCTGCATTACGGCCGATAGTAATAATAGCTGCATCGCACTCATCGGCCAGAAGCCTGGCTGAAAGCATTTCTACTCCCATTTCGGTTTCACCTGTATTTGGTTCCAGCAAAGCTGCAATAGGATCAGCTGGTTTCTGTTTTTTCGATTTAGCTTCACTGATATAATTTTCATATTGATTAGTCAGTGTTTGCTCCAACTCAAATCCTGCATTCGCTAAACCCTGGCTGATGGTCACGGTGTACGCTTCATTAACATCACCGCTGCCGGTTCCGCCGCTGAAAGTTTCGTAGCTTGCATTTCCAAAAGCAGCGATTTTTTTAACTGAACTGCCCAGTGGTAAAGCAATATTCGCGTTTTTCAAAAGAATTATTCCTTCGGTAGCAGCTGCTCGTGCAATTGCGGCGTGTGCAGCCAGATCGGGTTTATCCGAATACTTATATCCTTTAAAATGAGGCGAATTAAGCATTACCGTCAGAATCCGCTCCACATTTTTATCCAGCATTTTTACATCCAGTGCTCCTGATTTTACAGCACTTATGATTTCTTCGATCTGTTTCGGTCTGCCCGGCATGATCATATCGTTACCAGCCTTCATTTGTGCCACGGCATTAGTCCCACCATACCAGTCAGTCATGACAAATCCTTTGAATCCCCATTCGTTACGGAGGATTCTGGTAATCAGATCATAATTTTCGGAAGTGTAAATGCCATTCACCAGGTTGTACGACGACATAACTGTCCATGGCTGGGCCTGTTCGACAGCGATGCGGAAACCTTCGAGGTAAATTTCACGCATTGCCCGTTGGCTTACAATGGTATTAAGTGCATTCCGGTTGTCTTCGGAATTGTTGGCAACAAAATGCTTAAGCGAAGTTCCCACACCCTGCGATTGAACACCATTGATCATGGCTGCAGCTATGTTTCCTGTCAACAAAGGGTCTTCGGAATAATATTCAAAATTGCGGCCACAAAGCGGGTTCCTGTGAATATTGATAGCCGGAGCCAACAACACATCCGAGCCATATTCCAGCACTTCGTTGCCCATGGCAGTTCCGACTTTTTTCACTAGTTCAGTATCCCAGGTTGATGCCAGCAAGGTTGCTACCGGGAATGCAGTGCAATAGTAGGTTTTGGAATCATTTGACCTTTGTGGCTGTATGCGTAATCCGGCAGGCCCATCGGTCAAAACCATAGGGGTAATACCTAAACGCGGAACCACATAGGATGTGCCGGCTGCCCCGGGTACCAGATCAACAGCACTCATTGCCGGGACGTCTTGTTTTTTCAGATCTCCGGTGAAATCCGGGAAATCGCCCCCTGTACCAACACAAAGTTTAACTTTTTCTTCCAGTGTCATGGCTTTTACCACGGCTTTTACTG
>CAIXAQ010000730.1 GCA_903917425.1 uncultured Bacteroidales bacterium | reverse complement strand
TCCACGCTCATTCCGGCTATGTTGGCATATTCGGCGGTTTTCTTGAACATGCCGGTGACCATGGCACTGTAAACAGTTGAAGAAACCTCAGACGTTTGCCCAAGCTGGTCGAGGGTAGCTGCTAATCCCATAATATCCTGAATGGAAACATTGACGATGGGAGCGATACCTCCGACACGTTTTGAGAATTCAACGATGTAGCTTTCGTTGGCTGTACTGGCATTTCCGAGCGTAGTAAGGGCAGAGCCAATTTTCAGCATACTGGTTTCGATGCCGAATTTCTCTTCTATTTTGAAAACGGAAACAAGCTTTCCGATTTGGTTAACCACTTCTTCTGTATCAGGTCCCAAGGCACCGGCGAAAGCGACATTCAGTTTATCCGCAGCTTTGATGAAGCCAAGCACGTCCTCTTTAGCAATACCCAATTTCCCCGCAATGACTCCGAGGTTCATCAGATCGAGCTGAGCGGTGCGGGTGTCCACTTTTTTCAGGGCTTCGGAAATGGCATAAATTTCCTGTTTTGTTAATCCGGTAGTTCGGGCCACGTTTGCGACTTTGTCGTCAAATTCGGCAAACATGGAAACGGCTTTTTTGCCAGCGGCAACAATGCCAACTAAAACAGCTGCGCCCACGATAAGTTCCTGTAAAATGCCTTGCAGCCGATTGCTGACCTGCACGATTCGCTCCCAACCTGTAGCTGTTTCCTTTAACTGGTGGTTATGGTTTGTGATGATGCCTTTTAGCAAGCGGATCCGTTCCCCGGCAGCAACATATTCTTTTGAGCCGATGGTCATATTCTTTTGCTTGTTGACCAGCTTTTGCATTTCGGCGGTAACGGAACGGATTTCTGTTACTACTTCTTTACCGTTGATATAAAGGTTGATCCGGCGGGTGTAGTTTGTGGCCATTGGTTTGAGATTAATGGGCGAAAAGTACACTCACTTATGAAAGCGGGAAAGGACAAAGGAAAATCGGGATTTGGGGTTAGCATGGATATGAAAAACAACCAGATATGCCGCTGACTGGTTATGGCTTTTTAGTATGGTTGCGGAGTGCCCTTTTTCCGTGGCGCGCTAAGGCTTATTGCTTTTGTTGGCAAATACCGTGACAGCACTTCGGCTTGTTTCGGCTATCGCTCAACAACCATCGCTCTGTGTGACGAAGCACGTGGAGCCAACGGCACTGGCTGGGCGGGGCGCAGGGAGTGAATAGTGAATAGTGTGCAGAAGATTTGATTCAGTTGTAATAGGGCTTTAGCGGGAATAACGTTTTTTCCGATAAGCAATAGGATATAACTATAAAACGGAAAAAACTTATGAAACGGATGCCCGGTGCGCGAAAATGGTAAGAGGAAATAGCGGGAGAGCAATTACCAAGCATATAAAACAAGATACGGTTAGAGATTTAATGATTACTACCTGGGCTTATGCAGAAATAAGCTGAGGGATAGAGAATTGTTATAATCCACCATGCGAAAGGATACATGCGGCAGAGGGGGAAAAGGGTTATTAGAATACAACCAGGGACAGATCAGAATATTAACTTTGAGCTGGCTGGTAAATAAATTAAAATATGAACAATAAATGAATAATATTTGTGTTTTAATGTTTATATTTGCAAAATAATTTCAAAATACGCACTTAAAATGATTTTAGAGATACGTTTAAGTAATTTTTTCTCCATAAAGGATGAGATTGTGTTGGATTTGCGCGCAGCCAATATCAATACTAAGAAATCACAAGAACTAATTGATAATACTATACCATTTGATGATTATCGTGTATTAAAAACGATAGCTATATATGGCGCTAATGCCTCTGGCAAAAGTAATATCATTAAAGCAATACGTTTTTGTGCGAGCATGGTATTTACTTCGCATACTAATAATGAAAACAGTATTTTCACT
>CAIXAQ010000729.1 GCA_903917425.1 uncultured Bacteroidales bacterium | reverse complement strand
GGGCGACGCCTTCGTTTGTTTTCGATTCAACAGGAAACTACCAGGTGATGCTTACCGTGGCCGATACCAACAGCTGCGTGGATACCCTGGTTCAGCAGGTGAAAGTGAGTGCTTCGCCGTACAGTGCGTTCAGCTACAGCGATAACGTGGATGAGATCCAGGGGCAGATGCAGTTTACCAATGCTTCGGCGGGAGCTTCGCAGTATTATTGGGATTTTGGGGACGGAACGATCTCGTACGCCGAATCACCGAAAATGACCTATACCCAGGACGGAAACTACCAGGTGATGCTGGTGAGCATGAGCACCTTAGGATGTAAAGATACGGCCCTGATAGCTTATACCATGATGTTCAAAGGCTTGTATGTGCCCAACGCGTTTGCGCCGGGGGGAAGCATTCAGGCTACACGCTACTGGAAACCGGCCGGGGTGAACCTGGCTTCGTACCGCGCTGATATTTACGATAGCCATGGCTTGCTGCTATGGCGGAGTTCCCTGCTGGATGAGGCGGGGTCGCCGGTGGAAAGCTGGGATGGGACTTTTAAAGAAAAACCTTGCCAGCAGGATGTGTATGTGTGGAAGATTACTGCCATTTTCCGTGATGGGACTATCTGGTACAATACCGATATGGGCTCGCACAAAGGGCTGACGCAGGAAACATGGGGGACGATTACGCTGATCAGGTAGAGGGAAATAGATGAGTCAATATCTATCAGGATCGTTTTCTAACTACTATCTCAAAGAACATAAAAATTCAAATGTTATTAATGAAACAGGAACAAAAGTACAATACATTGTCTCCTCTATACCTGAATAATTAAATGGGGTTTAGTGTGTCCCAAAAAAGGAAACAGATCCTGTTCACATTTTGAGTTTAAAACATTAAACCCTGGTTACATTTTCGATGGACTGCAAAATGCCGCTTCCCAAATCATGGACTCGAGTTGACGGACACCGTCACGTTTTTGATTGTTTGTAAAATTCACCGATCCGTCAAATACAATGATACGTTGGCGGGCAGCATCCACAATCGTGTAATTGATAAAGGGTTGGCTTAAAGAATCGCCATTTCTGACTGCAAATCCCCGTGTTTCGAATGCATACAAATCTTTAAATAGTATTTGCCGCGAAACAGGTATAAACACTTCCTGTTCATCAGTTAAGTCCGGATTTTCGGTCGTGAAGTTTATAGATTGCTGTATTTTTTTACTCCTGAAAACAGCAATTGTATCAGGGCTAAGTTGCTCCAGATTTCGGAACGGAAGGGAATAAATAAATAGGTTAAGATTGCCGGCCGCTGAATTAGATTGCATCCATACAAAATCACATGCGTTTTTAACAAGTTTAAAATCTTTTGAAATTTTCATCTTGACCCCAAATTCTTGGAATAATTTTCTTTCAATATCTGAATTCCGGTTTGTTGAATTGGTTACATCGAAACGCGCCCTCTCACTTTGATTGAATAACTCTCTGATGGCTGAACCATGTTTTGCAAACAAAGAGATGAAAGCCGTATCCGAACTCGCTTTAATCTTTATAACCCGTTGCGGATGTGACCATACGTTGGTAAGTGTTTCGACTTTGCTTTTCCCTTTTCCGGCGATTCGTTCAATAAATAAAATATTGCGCTGCGTTTGCAATAAGGCCGTAAAACCCTCTTCCTGAACATTGAGCAGAGTAAATTCCGGTTCACTATCAGGCAAACCTTCCATTGGGTTCGATAACATTGCCTTAATGGAATCGCCGATTGCGTCTTTCCACTCCGCATTATTACAAACAATAAGTATTTCGGAAGTATCCCCCCGGGATTCAGTATCCTCACTTCTGTTTCTGCTACATGCAGTAAACAGGAGTGCTGCAAATAATAACAAACTCAGAATGTTCGTAAAGGAGAAGTATTCGATAAGTAGACGGGCCGAGGGATGACCAGGCGAGGGGCGAGGGGTGGAAATGCTCGGCTCGCTGCAGACCATGCAGGACAGCCTGTCGCAGATCGTCGGCGAGATCCGCGAGATTGTCGAGGCGGCCGCGCTGAGGGGCGACTTCAGCATCAAGCTGAGCCTGGACGGCAAGGAGGGCTACAT
>CAIXAQ010000728.1 GCA_903917425.1 uncultured Bacteroidales bacterium | reverse complement strand
TACATCAAGAAAATCGGGTATAAAAGTGCCTTGATTGCGGGTTTATTGCTCATGGCAGCAGGAAGCTTTCTCTTTTTCCCGGCAGCAAAAGCACCATCATTTCCATTATTCCTGGCTGCCACTTTTGTACTGGCATCAGGAGTTGTATTTTTGCAAACAGCTGCTAATCCATATGTTACAGCCTTAGGTTCCGAGGAATCGGCTGGCGGTCGTATGAATTTGGTACAGGCACTTAATTCAATCGCAACCATGGTTGCTCCCTGGATTATTGCAGTGTTTATTTTCAGGGGTGCAAGCGAAATGCTTACCTCTATGCAAAAGGCCGAAACCGTTCAGATGCCTTTTATTATTATTGGAATAATTGTAGTGTTGGTTGCCATTGCTATAGCCCTGATAAAACTTCCCGAAGTTGGAGGCAGTTCAGTTGAAGTGAAAAAAAGTGTCTGGAAGCATCCTCATGTATTGTTGGGCGCTTTGGGGATTTTCTTTTATGTTGGAGCCGAAGTTGGTACCGGAGGATTGATCCTGAATTATCTAAAAACGACTCAACTGTTGGAACCTGCTGTTGCGGGTAAATATGTTGCTATATACTGGGGTGGTGCTATGATAGGCCGGTTTTTTGGATCCATTATGCTTTCGAATATCACGGACAATGTGAAGAAATATTCATATGCAGCACTTGTATTATTGCTTGCACTTGTTTCCGGCTCTTTTGTAACCGACTGGAGCTGGAATATCGGGTTGATTTTCATGATCGTGGCTGTTGGCAATTTTATTCTTATGCAACTTGGCAAGGGGAATGCTGGTCGTTCGTTGGCCGTTTTTGCCCTGGTAGCTGCATCATTGGCTATGTTAACTGCCTTTACATCTGGAAGCATTGCTCTTTGGGCAGTCATTTCAATTGGAATGTTTAACTCAATTATGTTCCCGAATATATTTACTCTGGCAGTTAAAGACCTTGACCCAGGCGAACTTAGTACCGCATCAGGAATTATAAATACATTGATTTTTGGTGGAGCAATTGTTCCACTGGTAATGGGTAAAATTGCGGATGTTTCAGGTTATTCGTGGGCTTTTGTTGTTCCTGCTTTATGTTACCTGTACATCTTCTTTTACGCTGTTAAAGGATGTAAGTTCCGTTCAGCCTAATTTGAGGCATAAAAAACATACAGTACTAAAACAGAAAACTTAATTGATACAAATAAATTTGACCCCGGGTCAAAATTAAAAATCCGAATTACAAATGAAACAAGTCGCAATAGGAATTGACATAGGAGGCACTAATACAGCAATTGGTGTAGTTGACCGAGAAGGCAACATATTGTACGAGAAGAAACCACAATTACCAACCCCTCAGAAGAAAGACAACCCGCAAGGAAGTGAGAAAATTTCGGATGAGTTATTGACTGAATTTGTTGCACTACTGGCGGAAGAAATTAAATCAGCCATCGAGGTGGTTGCAAATATAAATCCTGCCATCGAGGTAATGGGGATTGGCATAGGAGCACCCAATGCCAATTATTATACCGGTACCATTGAGCATGCACCAAATCTTCCTTTTGTAGGCGTTATCCCTTTTGCAAAAATGGTGCAGGAAAAATTTCCTGAATTCAGGTATGTAAAGCTCACCAACGATGCAAATGCGGCAGCTTTGGGCGAATTAATTTTCGGTGGAGGCAAGGATATGAAGAATTTTGTGATGATCACCCTCGGCACTGGGCTTGGAAGCGGAATCATCGTAAATGGCGATCTGGTTTACGGTGCTGATGGTTTTGCCGGGGAAATTGGTCATACTACCATTGGAAGAGGAAACCGTACATGCGGATGTGGAGGAATCGGCCATCTTGAGGCTTATTGTTCGGCTACCGGGATAAAACGTACTGTTTACGAGCTTTTAGCCAGGTACAATAGTTCCGAAAGCGAACTTGCAAATGTTCCTTTCAACGAGATGAGTTCTAAAATTGTATTTGATGCTGCCGAAAAAGGAGATAAACTGGCTAAAGAAGTTTTTGAATTTTCGGGCGAATTGTTAGGCGAAGCATTAGCCGATACTGTTCATCACCTGAGTCCGGAAGCTATCTTCCTCTTTGGCGGGCCGGTTGCTGCTGG
>CAIXAQ010000727.1 GCA_903917425.1 uncultured Bacteroidales bacterium | reverse complement strand
TATTTGTATGTTTCAAACATTTTCTTTTTTCGATAAAAATGGGAATGACCTTTTTAATCAAAATATAACTAACCATCTTGATACATCAGATATTAAGGCGTATAGTTTATCAGGTGGGGAAGAAGGAATTGTTTATGGTAAATTTGATGGTGTTTATCAGTTTGATATACCAATTAATAGTGTTGACTATACTACAACTATTCAACTTGGGGAAATTACGACTGATACAATTTTTGCCAATTATAAAGAAGTCGGTAATTCGTTGTTTATCCATCAAGTATATTATAACGGTCAATTAGTTATGACAAATGAACAACCAACTGAATGTGGAAGTGGAAAGGTTGTTAGTGTGGTTGTTAAACAAGATTAATAGAATCTCCCTACTACTTGCACCCCGCTACCGCGCGAATCTTTTCACGTGGCGGCGGTTTTTACTGGTACTTTCAAAGAGATCAGAACGACCAGTTTATGCCTATACTCGGCATGATCGGCAATTGATACACGCGCTCGTTCGAAACACGGTCGACATAAAAAATATTGCTGCGGTCGTAAACATTGGTAATGGTTAAGTTAGCATCTAAAGTTGAAGTTTCACTCAGGAAAAATTTGCGTGTAAAACCCAGGTCGAGCCTGTGATACGATGACAAACGCCCTGCGTTGTAGTCGGCATAAATTATACCCAGATCGCCGTTTTCTTTTGTAACGTCCGTCTGCATTCCATTGGGGAATGTGAGCGATTCGTAAAATCCCTGCGTTTGTGTAAACGGGAAACCCGAACCATAATTCCATCGAGCATTTACTTCCCATACATCAAGTTGCCCGAACTTATAGGTCATCAACAGGTTAACATTATGGCGCCTGTCGAAGTGAGGAACGTAATGTACCATTCCATCAAACCGATGAACATAGGCGAGTGAATAAACTGCCCAGAGGTATATTTTCCTGTAATCATACTTGAACGAAAAATCCAATCCTTCCGCATCACCGGTTTCAACAATAAAATCGGTACGGAGGTATTCGGGCTTATAATTGGGATTCTCATCACCATTGGTGAACTTTTCGTTACTGTAAGGTGGTTTATTTTCGAACAATTTGTTGCGGTTGATATTAGTTAACTGCGAGAAGTTCTTGTAATAAGCTTCCACATTGAGTGTAACATGCACAACCGGTTCAATTTCAACACCTAACACAAGGTGCTGCGATTTTTGCAGTTTATGTTTAAGTGGTTCCCCGTTAAATTCGTCCTGAATTTCGTCAGATCCTGACAGGAAACCATAAAAGAGGTTTACCACATCGCGATCGCTGCTGGCTGCAATCAGGTTCTGGGAGTAAAAGCCACCGGCAAATTTAATGCGTAACTTATCTGTAGCCAGGTATTTAACTGCCAAACGGGGTTCGGGTGATATGTTGGATAGCGAAGCATAGTATTGAAGCCTGAAACCTGGCTCGATCAGCCATTTATTGCGGGCTAACTTAAAGGTAACAAAAGGAGCAATCTCCGAAGTAAACTGTGTTTGTGATATTTCGGTGTTCGCGCTGTTGGTGTATCTGAAGTCGGTGGCAAATCCAAGCATCTCAAATCCAAACTTCAGTTGATCCTTACCCAGGAAATAAGTGACATTGAAACCTCCGTTAAACCCGCTTATGCTGCTAGTACGCGGAGCCGCATTCGTTTCGTCGAGTGAAATATTATAACTCGAATAGGAGATATTCCCGTCAATCAGCACGGGGCTCGAACCTGGTATTATTACAAAGCTGGTACCTCCGCCTACCTCATTCCAGGCATATTGTGAAACGGATTTGTACTTGGCCCGGTCGCTGTAATTAAACCCGAAAAAGTTAATTTTGCTGCCATTGCTGCCATTTACCGAGATTTTTCCGTAAAAGTCGTTGTAGTTGAAAGGGAGTCCATCTTCGTCAATATAACT
>CAIXAQ010000726.1 GCA_903917425.1 uncultured Bacteroidales bacterium | reverse complement strand
TCGATGATTTTTGCCAGCAATAATGTTGATAAGGGGGTCAGGCTCGAAGGTTTCAGGATTATTGGGCACCCGGCCGCGATGGCAGGGGCAATTTTGTGGACCGCCAGGTTAAGCGGAAAATTGAAAGGTGAAATTCCGGCAACAATTCCAACCGGAAAATATTTCACCAATCCTTCCTTTTGCGCACCGGCTTTGGTCCAGTCGAGGCTGAAGTATTCGGATGGCAGCCGCTTACTCTCTTCGGCAGCTACTACAAAGGTTTGTATGGAACGATCTACTTCGGCCAACGAATATCGGATGGGTTTGCCCGATTCGAGTGTGATAAGTTTGGCAAATTCCCCACGTTGTGACAATAACTCCTCACTGATCTGTTTCAGGATGTTATACCTTATGTAAGAAGGCATTCCGGACAATTCATCAGCTGCTTTTCCTGCTGCAATCAGAGCTGTTTCGAGTTCGGTTTCCCCTGCCAGAAACGTTTTGGCAACCAGGCTGCCATCGAATGGATTTGTAACAATAAGTTGCGCTGCTGTAGTCAGGAATTTCCCGGCGCAATATATTTTAACGATTTGTTCCTCTTGCATAATGGTAGCTTTATGCGATAAAATTACAACAGAAAACCCGATGAACAACATAAGATTTGTGATTTATAAATTGCGGATTTTTTCAAAGCCTGGAGTGGCAAATCGAAAAAGGATTAGGGCAAATAACTTGGGTTCTAATCACCTAAGCCTAAAATGGAATCTCAGGTTAAAGGGGATTGCAATAAGCAAGTTTCACTATCTGAGGTAAGCCGGTTTTCGAATTAATGAAGAAACTCATAAGCTGAAATCTTTAATTGCTGCGCTAATTTTACAAACCAGTGAAATTATCCCATACAATCTAAACGCCGGAATTTTAAACCCAGTCCCGGTGTTCAAAATATCTACGCAAATTGCTTGCCAGGCAACATACATCCGGTTATATTATATTAATTCAAAAAAAAAGTTGTAAAAATTTGATGTACATGTGTTTTCGTATCAGAAAAAGTGTAATTTTGCACTCCATTTTAACGGATAAAAAACTCAATAGTAGAAAATGATCGCGATAGTAGATATAGCCGGGCAACAGTTTAAAGTTGCAAAAGATCAGAAGTTTTATGTGAACCGCCTCAAAGGAGAAGCAGGTTCGACAGTTGAATTCAGCGAAGTATTGCTTTTGGATAACGAAGGCACTGTAACCATTGGCACACCGCTTGTTGAAGGCGCAAAAGTGTCGGCAACGATACTGGCTCACCTGCGTGGTGACAAAGTAAAAATCTTCAAGAAAAAACGTCGTAAAGGATACCAGAAGGAAAGTGGCCACCGCCAGAACCTGACCCAGGTAAAAATCGAAGCGATAAACGTATAATTTTAAGTGTAACTCATAATATTCAAAAGATATGGCTCACAAAAAAGGTGCCGGTAGTTCATCAAACGGACGCGAATCACATTCCAAGCGTCTCGGTGTGAAAATATATGGCGGACAATTCGCCCAGGCCGGTAACATTATCATCAGGCAGCGTGGCACAGTTCACAACCCAGGCCTCAACGTAGGACTCGGAAAAGATCATACCATCTTCGCTCTTTGTGACGGAATGGTTCAATTCAAGAAACGCGCGAACGACAAATCATACGTTTCTGTTCATCCAATTCAGGGCGAATAAGCGCATTGGCAGTTTTTACTGCTGTTCAACTCACTTATATGAAGTCTCCTGGTGGTTCACGTCAGGAGATTTTTTATTTTTGCAGGTGAAATACATTAAAGGTGCTGTTTGTTTAGATTTTAGGAAAAACGTTGTGCGTAGTGCACAGTGCATTGTGCTATGTAGTAATGATTACATTGTTAATCAGATTTACACCTAACCTACTAAAGTCTTTACGCACTAAGCACATAGCACGAAGCACTATTTAATAAATATTCCGATAAAAACCCAAACAAATGCTCGAATTATCCCTTTTACGCGAAAATGCCGAACTTGTTATTGAACGTCTTGCCATTAAACGTGTGGATGCACGCGAAACGATAAAAAAAATACTGGAAGCCGATTTAAACCGGCGCGAAACTCAGAAACTGCTGG
>CAIXAQ010000725.1 GCA_903917425.1 uncultured Bacteroidales bacterium | reverse complement strand
TCTACCTCATCACTTCCCTCTCCTCGTAAGAAGTGAAAAGATGGTTCAGGCTGGTTTCGCTGCCTGGATTCTGTAAAAAAGATTTGTAAACTTCTAGCAGAGATGCATTTTGGTGTGCGAACCTGTTCGACTCCTTTTCATCAAGTTCATAAATTGATTTGGCACGGGCTCTCACATTGTCATTTTCGGGATGTATGGGTTGTCCGCCACCACCCACACAGCCGCCTTCGCAGGCCATTACCTCGATGTAATGAATGTCGTTACGGCCTTTTTTTATTTCGGTGAGAAGCGCTTCGATATTTCCAATGCCATTTACCACGGCAAATCCCAGTTTAAATGCTCCAATTTTAACAAAATATTCTTTGCGATCTTTGTTAGATCTAAGTTCCTGAATTTTAAGCTGATTCGTGTCCTTTCCGGTAATCAGGTGATGCAGGGTGCGTATCATTGCTTCAGTAAGCCCGCCACTTACAGCCAGCATTTTACCTGCCGAACTTCTCGACTGATAGGGCTGATCGGATAATTCAGGTTCAACCTGCTCAATGTCAATCCCATTCAGGCGAATTAACCTTGCCAGTTCGCGGGTGGTGAGTACGAGGTCAACATCGGTTATCCCTTTGTGCGTCATTTGCTCCCGCTGCGACTCGAATTTTTTGGCTATACAAGGCATAGCCGAAACAGAGTAAATATCGTCAACAGAAATACCTTGCTGTGGTGCAAAATGATGGGTTATCAAAGCTCCAAGCATCTGTTGAGGTGATTTGCAGGCTGATACATTATCAAGCATCTCGGGATAACTTTGTTCGATATATTTTATCCAGGCCGGGCAACAACTAGAGAACATAGGCAGACTTTTGCCTGTTTGTAGCCGGTTGTAAAATTCGGAGGCCTGCTCGGTAATCAGTAAATCAGCGGCAAATGAAGTGTCGAAAACATAATCGAAACCAAGTTTACGCAAAGCTGCAAACATTACACCTTCCAGATCTTTTCCGGCACGCAGGCCAAATTCTTCGGCTAAAGTTACTGAAAGTGTTGGCGAACATTGGATTACCGTTTTCACAGAGGGATTATGAAGAGCGTCCTGCAACTTTGCCGGGTACTGTTTTTCGGCTAAAGCTCCGGTAGGACAAACCATAACGCACTGCCCGCAATTTATGCAACTGGAAAGGTTCATTCCTTTGTTGAAAGCCGGACCAACCTGGGTTTTATTGCCACGACCGATAAAATCGAGAGCCGTTATTTTTTGGATTTCTTCGCAAACCCTGATACATCGGCCACACAAAATACATTTGGCCGGATCGCGCAACAAACTTGCGCTCGAAGGGTCGGTTTTATACTTATTTTTTTTACCATAAAAACGGCGTTCGCGAACATTCAGGTCTTCGGCTAACTTCTGTAACTCGCAATTGCCATTGCGCTCGCAGTAAAGACAGTCGTCGGGATGATTGCTGAGCAACAATTCGGTGTTGGTTTTACGAGCTTTTATAACCCTGGGAGAGTGTGTATGCACTTTCATCCATTCTTCAACCGGATGCGAGCAAGCCGGGATAAGTCCCTGGCGTCCTTCCACTTCAACCACACACATGCGACAGGCACCCGATGGAAGCAGATCCTTGATATGGCAAAGCGTAGGAACTTTTATTCCATTCCGCTGTAAAGCCATCAGCAAGGTGTCGCCCCGCTTAGCTTTGATGGTTTTACCGTTTACTTCTATCTCGAATAACATTTTTCAAGTTGATTGATGGTGTCGTAATGTGCTAATTATTTAATGTGCTAATGTGCTAATTATTAGTAATATTTGCCTAATTGCCTAATTGTCACATTATCGCATTATCGCATTATCGCATTATCAAATTATCACATTATCGAATTAACACATTATTTCAATTTTACAGCCACAAACTTACACACATCAAAGCAAATTCCGCATCCGATGCACTTTTCCTCGATGATGAAATGAGGTTGCCTGGGTTGGCCTACTATGGCATTAACCGGACATTTTCGCAAACAGGCGACGCAACCTATACATTTATCCACATCAATATAGAACAGGCGCAGTTCTTTACACACTCCGGCCCGGCATTTTCGATCAAAAACATGCTCTTCAAACTCTTCCCTGAACCATTTCATGGCACTCATCAGCGGGTTAGGTGCTGTTTGCCCTAATCCACAAAGAGATGTATCTCGGATAACTTCAGCCAGATCAGTTAACTGCATGATTCCTTTAAATCTTTCCAGGACTTCAAATCCAGATTCGCCGGTCGGTCTGCGCGTTATGCTTTCGAGAATTTCGTGAATACGCCTGGTGCCTTCGCGGCAGGGAATGCATTTGCCGCAGCTTTCCTTTTGAAGAAAATTCATGAAAAACTTGGCAATGTCAACCATGCAAGTGTTTTCGTCCATTACGATCATACCTCCGGAGCCAATAATTGCTCCTTCATTCCACAATGATTCGTATCCTACCGGTAAATCAAGTTTGGAAACAGGAAGGCAACTTCCAGAGGGTCCACCAATCTGAACAGCTTTAAAATCCTTTCCATCCTTAACCCCGCCGGCTATCCTGAAAATAATATCCTTGATCTTAGTGCCCATGGGAACTTCTACCAGTCCGGTAATCATGGCTTTACCCGAGATGGCAAACACTTTTGTGCCCCTTGCTTCAGGAATTCCGATCTCATTAAAACGCTGTGGGCCGTGACGCAGAATGAAGGGAATATTCGCTAACGTCTCAACGTTGTTAATCACGGTAGGCTTGCCAAAAAGTCCCTGGATAGCAGGAAACGGCGGTTTAGGCCTTGGCATTCCGCGCTTTCCTTCGATACTGTTTATCAATGCAGTTTCCTCACCACAAACAAAAGCACCCGGCCCTCTTACTAAAGTTATTTTAAAATCAACACCGCTGTCAAAAATGTTATACCCAACAAAACCGTACTCCTTAAGTTGAATAATTGCCTGGTTCAGCATAAAGTACGCCTGGCTGTACTCGTCCATCACATAGATATAGGCAGTGGTAGCACCAATGGCGTAGGCAGCGATAGCAATTCCTTCGAGCAATAAATGAGGATCCCCTTCAATTACAGCTCTATCCATAAACGCACCGGGATCACTTTCGGCAGCGTTGCAAATCAAATACTTCTGATCGCTGACCGAATTATGCGCCACCATCCATTTCTGACCTGTCGGATAACCGCCCCCGCCTCTTCCCCGTAAGCCGCTCTGATCAACTATATTGCATATTTTCTCACCGGTGTAGTTTCGTATGCATTTCAGGTAGGTTTGGTAGCCGCCCCTGGCAATGTAGTCGGATACCGAATCGGGGTTGCTGATCCCACAATTGGCTAATACAATACGGTGCTGAAGTTTGAAAAACGGCAACTCATTCAACAAAGGCACATTTTCCCACCGGTTATGCCGTTTGTTGCTGAACTGGCCTAAAACGCTTTCATATGGAACCTCACTGTTAAAAATATCATCGAATAAAGGCTCAACAAGGTCATGTGTTATATTCCGGAATGAAATCCTTGCTTTTCCTGGAAGTTGTATGTCAACCAAAGGCTCAAAAGAACATAAGCCGATACAACCCACCTGGACAATCTCGCTTAAAATATTTTTTTCGTTCAGATACCTGTTAATTGCCTGCAAAGTTTCGTTTGCTCCGGCAACTTTTCCACAGGTACCTGATCCAATATATATTATTGGGATATTTACTGTGTCATGTCGAATAAGTGACATGTAATCAGCTACTTCCTGTATATTCAGATCCGCTTTTGTTGCAAGTACTTTTTCGATTAAAAATTGTTTCTCATCCATAGAATAAGTCCGCCGTTAGATTAAATTTCTATAGAAATCGATGATTTGAGCTATGTCGGGAATGGTAACTGCCGTTTTGAAATAGCCATTCACATTCAGTACAGGTGCCGATCCACATGCGCCCATGCAACTCACGGCTTCGAGGCTGAATCGGCCATCGCGCGTGGTTTGTCCTTCTTTAAGGTGGAGTACTCTCTCCACTTCCTTTAACAGACTTAAGGATCCGTGCATGTGGCATGAAGTGCCCCGGCATACTTTAATATGAAACTTTCCCTTTTGAACAAACCTGAACTGATCGTAAAAAGTAGCAATACCATATACTTTACTCGAGGGCAGTTTGATGTGCTTTCCAACTTTAAGAATGGCTTCTTCGTTCAGGTAACCATACTCTACTTGTATGTCCTGAAGCAATGGCAGCAACGATTCGCGCGAACCTGCCTTATACCTGTTTATGATTTCATCTAGGGCGACCTGCATATGCTGGTTGATGTTTTTAGTCATATTGCTGACTACAAAAATAATCTATTGGTTTTTATAAACTATTATTATTGTGAAATAAATAACAATGTTATTTGGTTAACAGTATTCAGGTATACAATTTTTTCTATATTTGTTTCCTGAACTTAATTTTTTTCGAATCTGATTCTTCAATCTGAAGACACCGAACAATGGAAATAATAAAAAAAGAAGTGGTTATTTGTCTTGGGAGTTCCTGCTTTGCCAGGGGTAATAAGCAATTGGTAAAAATTGTAAACGATTATTTACGAGACCGGAATCTGCTGAATGAGGTGCGTTTTCACGGTCAACGATGTTTTGGACATTGCGCTGTTGGTCCTTCGTTAAAACTT
The DNA here is from genome assembly GCA_903917425.1 of uncultured Bacteroidales bacterium. Taxonomy (GTDB): domain Bacteria; phylum Bacteroidota; class Bacteroidia; order Bacteroidales; family UBA4417; genus UBA4417. Next base: position 112 of record CAIXAQ010000725.1, on the reverse strand, counting down.
GATGGTAAACTGTTGGAAAGACAGGACGAAGATACTGTGATTGCTCTGTTAGATGAGTTTTTTGAAACTGTATGACAATTGACAATGGATTATTGACAATGGATAATGGTCT
>CAIXAQ010000724.1 GCA_903917425.1 uncultured Bacteroidales bacterium | reverse complement strand
GCTGTACAGCATACGAATGCAGGAATTGCTCAAACAATCATGTCGTTGACTCCCGTACTCATTATTCCCCCTGCCGTACTAATAAACAAGGAGAAAGTCACCAGCCGTGAAATAATAGGAGCCATTATAGCCGTTTCGGGAGTGATATTATTTTTTGTTGTATAATTTTTTCCAGATAACTCAATTAATCAGGGGCAAAACATGCCGTCAAGATGGATTTATACCAATAAAGAATTTGATGCTTTACTTAGCATGGCGGTAATATCAGTATAATCGCGATCCGAAAGCTTTTCCCGGTTCCGGCTATCAAGTAATTGGTGTTCATTATCAGCAATCATACTATACCATTCGTTACTTTCGGGCAAATCATGAAGTTTGCGGGGAATAATATGAAGGTGTACATGCGGTACTGTTTGCCCGGCTGAAATTCCATCCTGAACTGTCCAGTCGAATCCATCGCTGTTGAATACTGTTTTTAGAACCTTCGTCACCTTTCGTGCAAAAAGCATCATTTCACAGAGATCAGCATCAGATAATTGAGCCAGGGATTCAATATGTTTTTTGGGTATAACAAGTGAATGACCAGGTAGTATAGGTGAGATATTATATATAGCAACGAAGTGGTCCGAAGAATGAAAATAGTTTTCAGTACATTCTTTTCGACAGAAAGGACAATCTTTTTTAGGTTCTTTTAAAGGCATAAAGAGGCTACGAAGGAGTTTTGATGGTTATGAGGGGAGGTTTCCGGTTATCCTGGAAAGAAACCTGTGAAAGCGGTGAAACGAACCTACCGGCTCGGCAAACATCATTATACAGCGGTCGGCGGTATAATTGATTTGCTTCCCATTCAGGTACAACTTTACCTCGTCATTGGATGATCCTTGCTGCAGCCATAAATGCCCGATTCCTTTTTTATACGCTTTTTCCACAATTTTTATCGTTTGTTCGGGCGGGGTGTTTACAAAAAGTGCTTTCACATGCGATGGCAGTGTCTCAACATCGCTGTAGCATTTATCTCCCTCAAAATGTGTCATATGGGGATTTACAGGAAGCACCTGAAGCCCTCTTTTCTTAAGAGTCCGGTAAACAGTATTCCCGAATTTGGTCTTGGTGCGCGATACACCAACCACAGCTATGCATGGCTGTTGCAAAAACTGGTTTATTGTTTCGTTTTCGTTCATGTTGCTTGAATATCTATTCAAAATAAATGTTCATCTCAACCCGACGGTTCTTTTTACGGCCTTCGGCAGTCTGATTGGTGGAGGCAGGCATTGTTTCGCCAAACCATTCCGTTTTTATACGGTTAGCATCCGTTCCTTTCTGAACCAGGTAGTTCTTTACTGCCAGGGTGCGGTTTTTCGATAAGGCGAGGTTCTTTTCAGGTGTACCTTCATCATCTGTATGTCCTGTAAGCGAAAGTTTGAAATCCGTGCGTCTTGCCATCAACTCAGCCAGTATATTGAGTGATGTAAAGGACGATTTTTTGATGACGGATTTACCTGTTTCAAATTCCAGGTTATCGAAAGCCCTGAGCAGGATTTCCAGTTCTTCTTTTTTAATTTCGGGGCATCCATTATTCGAAGCTATTCCGGCAATGGTCGGGCAATTGTCGTATTTATCCGAAATGCCATCACCATCAGTATCCGGGCAACCTTTAAAAATCGCTTTGCCGGCAATGCTGGGGCAATCATCGTCTTTGTCGGGAATACTGTCGTTATCCGTATCCTGGTATGGACAGCCATGGTTATCTATAGGTCCTTTCAAGCCAGGGCAATTATCGGCTTCGTCTTTAATTCCATCGCCATCGCTATCCATAAAAGGGCAGCCATTACTTTCGCGTGTTCCGGCTACGGTCGGGCAATTATCGTCTTTATCAGGAATTCCATCGCCATCCTGATCCGGACAACCTTTCATACTTACTGATCCGGTGTTAAAAGGACATTCATCATCCTGATCAATAATACTGTCGCCATCGCTGTCGGGGCAGCCTTTGAAAGCCAAAAGACCTTTCACATCCGGACATTGGTCAATGTCGTCAATAATTCCGTCGCCATCACTGTCGGGGCATCCATTGAATTCTTTTAATCCGGCTTTGTTCGGGCAGTTGTCTTCTTTATCGGTTATCCCGTCGTGGTCGGCATCAGGGCAGCCGTTAAGCTCAAATAATCCGGCAATATCAGGGCATTTATCTTTTTTATCCGATACCTTATCCTTATCCTTATCGTGTGGACGTCCATATAGAACCGGTATTTTCAGCATAGCGCACGACGAATATCCGAACCTGTTATTCGAAGACACCATGGTTGAGAAAAGATCGTTCCACCCTAACCATAATGGGCCTATACGTACCCCTAATCCAATATTCCACTGTTTTAAATCGTTGTATTGCACTGGTACCGAAATTCCGAACCATTTATGGTCATATCTCGGTACGAGGTTGAAGGATGAAATGTAATGCACCTTATTCACATTGCTATTGCCGCGATTTAAAGCAACATAGGGCGTAAAATTTACATAAAACCCCTTTGCCACCCTCACATCAGCCTGTAAACTAAGGCAAACCGGAAGGTTCATGTTGTATTTATCCGATACATCGTAGAAGGTAAAAGTAGTATCGATAAAATTATTGAAGTCAGCTATTGAGTTGAACTCTAAATCGCCTGTATAGAGTTTGGTAGTATCAATATTAAAGTCCCTGCTTATCGGGTTCCTGCGGTAACGAACGGCTCCCAGGTCCGACATGCTAAAGCCAAGCCTGAACAGGTATTTATCTTCATCCTTACGCCAGATATTGGTTTCACCATCCATATCATACTTGTATTCCATCCATTGCGGGCGATATTCGTACACAACACCTAAATCCAGCGAAAGCGAAGGATTTGCATCAAACTTGTAAGTGAAATCTTCTTCCAGGTTGTCGGAAGTGCCGTAGCTTGCGTATGAATTATAAAAGGATACTGTATCTTCACCCGGAACCAGGTATGTCAGATCTTTAATGTACATATAAGCGGACCCTAATCCCTGGTTTATTTTTAAAGTTGCACCGGCTTTCAAAAAATGTTCTTGTTTATCCATAACCACCCTTGCATAAGAAAATCCGTATTCGACCCACGAATTCATCTGGATATTCAAATTTTCATTTGTCAACCTTATTCCCTTAGGGGCTGCTCCTTTATATAACTTATCGAGTTGCATTGCCAGCGATTCAGTCATATTGTCAAGATTAAAAATGGTCCGCACCGAAGGCGTAAAAGCAATAGCATCTTTGTCCGAAAGGTTGAGCATAAATGAAAAAATATCCTGTCTCTCGTTTATGATTACAGTTTTATCGGTTCCATCCAGGTGGCGTCCAACATAAGGTCCTTGTAAATCAAGATCTTTCAGCATTTTAGGGTGCCAAAGCAAGTAAGGATCAAAAGTGAAGTAATTGTTTGTAAACGCTACATTGGTTGCCGCAAGCGACATATCGAAATTGTACCGGCTATCGGCAATGGAAGCCGGCTGGAGGTGAACCCCGGTAACCCCTGCATAATTGCTAGAAGCAAAAGGTAAAAATTCCTGTGCACTAAGCTGTGAAGCAAGCAGAAGAAAAAGTAATATGGTATAGAGTGAATTTTTCATAGGTGGTCGTTTAGCAGGAAATTTTATCAAAAATAGTGAATTTTTAAGAGTTTTAAAAATATGAGTGATAATTATTTCCCTGCATATTTTAAAATACAGATACCTTTGTTTCTAAAATTGACACAAAAAGCATCATGATAAGTCCTTCAATTCAGGCCTTTTATAATGATATAGTACTGAAATTAAAGGCATTATATCCGAATGAGGAAGCCCGTGCCATGGCTGACAGGCTTTTTGAATTTTTCTTCAGCTTTTCACCGGCTCAAAGGATTCTTAATGGTTCAACTTTGATAAAAGCAGCTAACATGCCATTAGTTGAGGCTGCCGTTGTTTCGCTGTTAAAGCAGGTTCCGCTGCAATATGTGCTTGGTAAAGCCGACTTTATGGATATGGAGTTCGTGGTAAATCCATCTGTCCTGATTCCCCGGCCCGAAACGGAAGAATTGGTCAGCCTGATTCTGAAAGATATTTCGATACACAAGCCCGACATGGAACTGCATGTGCTCGATATCGGGACCGGAAGTGGCTGCATTGCCGTTTCTTTAAAGCGATTTTTACCAACATCAATCGTTACCGCTATTGATATTTCAAAAGAAGCGATAACGGTTGCTGAGGCAAATGCAGTAAAAAACAAGGCAGATGTAACTTTTATTCAATGCGATATTCTCGATGAAAGCTTGTGGGAAATGCTTCCGCCATACGATCTGGTCGTGAGTAATCCCCCTTATGTAACATTGGCCGAAAAACCGTTTATGCAACATAATGTACTTGATTATGAGCCGCATACTGCCTTATTTGTTCCTGATACGGATCCTTTGCTTTTTTACCGGAATATAATAGCTTTCGCAACGAAGAAACTTAAAAACGGTGGTAGCCTCTGGTTCGAGATCAATGAACAGTTCGGTAATGAATTAAAATTCATGGCTTTAGAGCAGGGTTTTGAAGAAGTAAATATTATTTTTGATTTTCGCGGAAAAAGTCGATTTTTGCAATGTTCAAAAATGAAGAAGCAGGAATAGTAAAAGCACTATGAATGTGAGAGATTTGAATCTGTCCGTCAAATTTCAGCTGACTCCTTAATTCAATCGTGAAATAGCAGGACTGAATGATCATTCATTAGAAATTATTTTTTTACACACTAATACCTACTAACAATTAAAAAATGACAAAAACCATTAAACACTCATTACGGGAATCCAAGGCTGCCCGATGGTCGGCTTTGGCTGTTGTAGCATTTACCATGCTTACAGGATATTATCTCACGGATGTAATTGCCCCGTTAAAAGGACTTTTAGAAGGACGCTTAGGCTGGGATAGCTCTGATTTTGGATTTTTTAACAGTGGTTATGGTTGGTTTAACGTATTCCTCGGAATGCTCATCGTTGGCGGTATTATCCTCGACAAGATGGGTGTACGTTTTACCGGGCTTATGGCGGCCATAGTTATGGTTTGCGGTACTGCCATCAAATACTGGGCTGTACAAACCCATTCGCTGGATGGACAAATGTGGCATGTGTTATGGTTTGATGTAAAAGCACAGGTGCTGATGGCCGGATTTGGTTTTGCCATTTTTGCGGTGGGTGTCGAAGTGGCTGGAATCACGGTTTCAAAAATCATTTACAAATGGTTTAAAGGAAAAGAGTTAGCATTGGCAATGGGTCTCGAAATGGCGACCGCCCGATTGGGCACAGCCCTTGCACTTGCAACTTCAGTTCCTATAGCTAAAGCAACCGGTATGGTTGATGTTTCGCGCCCTATTTTACTGGGGTTGATTTTGCTTTGCATCGGGCTACTTTCTTTCATAATGTACATATTCATGGACAAGAAACTGGATGCTTCCGAATTAGATGCAAGCAAGCCGGTTGAGGAAGAAGAAGCTTTCAAACTCTCGGATATTGTACTGATAGTTACGAACAAAGGCTGGTGGTATATCGCTATACTTTGCGTATTGTTCTATTCGGCTGTTTTTCCGTTCTTAAAATATGCAGCTGACCTAATGGTAAATAAATTCGGCGTAAGCGAAGACCTTGCCGGTGGCATTCCTGCCATGTTGCCATTCGGAACCATATTGTTAACTCCATTGTTTGGCAGCCTTTACGACCGCAAAGGCAAAGGTGCTACCATTATGATGATAGGATCCGGTATCCTTATTTTTGTTCATGCCATGTTCGCGATTCCATTTCTGAATAATTGGATGGTAGCTATTGTGTTGATTCTCGCATTGGGTGTTGGCTTCTCACTTGTTCCTTCAGCCATGTGGCCGTCGGTTCCAAAAATTATACCCGAAAAACAATTGGGTACAGCTTATGCTTTAATTTTCTGGGTTCAAAACTGGGGTTTGATGGGCGTTCCTGCCCTGATTGGCTGGGTATTGGATAAGTACTGTGTTACAGGACAAATCATGCGCGAAGGGGTATCAGTAAATACGTATGATTACACCTTGCCGATGATGATCTTTACCGGATTTGGTTTGTTGGCACTTCTGTTTGCTTACCTGCTGAAAGTGGAAGATAAAAAAATGGGTTACGGGCTTCAATTGCCTAATATTCAGAAATAATAAGGATTACAAAGTTTTAATAACTTTTCGAACCGGGCGGAGTTTCACAACTTCGTCCGGTTTTTTTACAGATCAATTCAGTCAGGCAATATCACTTTTTTATATTATACGGAATATTCGTCATGTTATATCCCATTTTCGCCCAATATTATCCCATTTCGTTAGTATCAGAGGGCTCGTTTTCGAATTGCCTAAAGTCTAACAGCCTGATAGTCTAAAAGCTTAATTCCCCCATTTTCAAATTTTCAAATTCCCCCATTTTCAAATTCGGACATTATCGTACTTTTGCAATCCAAAAACTAATTAAATGAGAACTCTAGTAATCAGTATAATTCTATCTACACTCCTTTTACCAGCTCTTTTTGCCGGAAACCCGGGAGGAAAAACGAAAACATTCAAATCAAAACATCCCAAAAATATTATCCTGCTTATTGGCGACGGAATGGGAACAGCGCAGGTATATGCCGGTTACACGGCTAAAAAAGGGATAATGAACATCACAGGTATGCCTGTAAGCGGATTCTCAATCACTTATTCGGCAAGCGATTATATAACCGATTCGGGCGCAGGCGGAACGGCTTTAGCAACTGGTGTTAAAGCCAAAAATTACAGCATTGGTGTCGATACAAGTGGCAAACCTGTAAAGTCAATTCTCGAAATTGCCGAAGATCGCGGATTATCCACTGCACTTGTCGCAACTTCGGCTATTACACATGCTACGCCTGCATCTTTTATAGCCCACACCTCCAACCGTTCGAAATATGCCGATATTGCTTTCGATTTTCTTAAAACTGACGTTGATGTTTTTATTGGCGGCGGATACAATCACTTTGCCCGCCGTGCCGATAGCCTCAACCTGGTTGACAGTCTGAAAGCCCGCGGATATCTGGTCACCCGCGACCTGAAAAACGTGAATGTGACTTCAACAACACGCCTGGCAGCCCTGCTTGCCGACGAACATATGCCACCCATGTCGAAAGGACGGGGCGATATGCTGCCCGATGCTACACAAATGGCACTCGAAATAATAAGCCGGAATAACAAAGGCTTTTTTATTATGATCGAAGGTTCTCAAATCGATTGGGGAGGTCACGATAACGATGTAAAATATGTTGTCAGCGAAATGGTCGATTTTGATAATGCAGTCGGTAAGGCGCTTCAATTCGCAGCCAAAGACGGAGAAACACTGGTACTTGTTACTGCCGACCACGAAACCGGCGGATTTGGGATTACCGGCGGAAGCATTGCCAAAGGCGATGTTCAGGGTGCATTCCTGACCAAAGATCATACAGCCACTATGGTTCCGGTATTTGCGTATGGCCCTGGCTCCGAAAGGTTTACCGGGGTTCAGGATAATACGGACATTTTCAAGAAATGTGTTGAATTACTTGGATTTTAATATTCAGTGCCTAAAGTTTAGAGTGCCTAAAATGCCTAAAGTTCCTTATTAACTTGATATACCATATTTTGCAAGTAAGTAAGTGCATAAAGTTTTGCCAAAATTCTCAGGTTTCGCAGGTCAATAATTGCTATTTTATGTCAAATAAGTAATTATTGGTAATATAATAGCATTAACTTTAGGCATTTTAGGCAATCAAGGCACTTTAAGTACTGTCAAAAGAGTAAAACTTTAATTGTGTGAATAGTTACCTTTAATTTAAGTAGGTTAAACAAATGCTGAACAAAACTTCTTCAATGCGGTTGCTGATTGTTGCGGCTACATCGCTCGAAATAAAACCCTTGCTAACTGAATTGGGTCGCGGGCGGGCGTTGCAACATCATGTTACCCGGTATAAATACAAACAGTTCCAGGTTGACGTTCTGATTACCGGGGTCGGAATGGTGCCAACAGCCGTTTTTACCAGTATGGTTTTGTGCCGCTATACCTATAGTGCAGTTATCAATGCAGGTATTTGCGGAAGTTTTAACCGCAGTGTTCCTCTGGGTAAAGTGCTTAATATCAATAGCGACTGCCTTCCCGAAACAGGCGCTGAAGATGGTGAACATTTCCTGTCGTTGATCGATCTTAATCTCCTTGACCAGGACGAATTTCCTTTTAATAAAGGTAAATTAGCTAACGATTCCGTTTTCGAAAGTGAACTTATTAAAGGATTACAACCTGCAGATGGTGCTACCGTAAATACGGTTCATGGCAATGAGCAAAATATCAATGCCTTCATTAAAGCACACAACGTTGATGTGGAATCGATGGAAGGAGCAGCCTTTATGTATTCGTGTAAAATTCACAACGTGAGATTTATACAAATACGCACTGTTTCAAATTACATTGAATATCGCGATCCCTCGAAATGGGATATTACATTAGCTGTCCAAAATCTGAATCTTTTTCTTCTTGATTTGTTGAATGAGTAGGGTGGGGGAGTTGATAGTTAATGGAAAATAGTTAATGGAAAATCGTTATTCGTTAATCGTAAATCCGACATCCGACATCCGACATCCGCAATCTGACATCTGCAATCCACAACTCATAATTCATAACTCCTTATGAAACTCACCCTCAACTTTTCTCCTTGTCCCAACGACACCTATATCTTCGATGCTTTGGTTCATCATAAAGTGGATACCGAAGGTCTTGAATACGAGTACTATATGGCTGATGTCGAAAAGCTGAATGGATTGGCATTTGCTGAGGAGCCCGATATTACAAAACTGAGTTTTCATGCCTTTCTTCACCTCGTAGGCCGCTACCTGTTGCTCGATTCGGGCGCGGCACTGGGTTTTGGGGCGGGACCCCTGGTTGTTAGCAAACATTTGAATAATTTCCAGGATCTGGCCGGAAAAACGGTTGCTATTCCCGGCGTTTATACCACTGCTAACCTGTTGTTTTCGTTAGCCATGAAACAAGCGGTTCAAAAAAAGGAATTCGTGTTTTCGGAGATTGAAAATGCCATTCTTTCGGGCGAGGTTGACGCAGGGGTTATTATTCACGAAAGCAGGTTTACCTACCAGTCGCGGGGACTCTTAAAACTCATTGATCTGGGCGAATATTGGGAGAAACTCACCGGTCTGCCTGTTCCACTGGGCGGAATTGTTGCACACAACAGGCTTGGGACAGAGGTAATCGCAAAAGTAAACCGCGGCATCAGACGAAGCGTGGAATATGCCAATGCCAATAAAAGCGGATTAAATGAGTTTATCCGTAGCAACGCACAGGAGATGAACGAATCGGTGATGCAACAACATATTGATCTGTATGTGAATGAATTTTCAGTTAACCTGGGTTTAAAAGGCAGAAATGCTGTGATTCAAATGTTTGAATATGCGGTTCAAGCCGGAATTATTCCTGCAATGCCTGATCCGATTTTTGCTTCCGGCAGCTAATCCGTTTCAATATTAATTCCAATTTTCACCTTTCTTGTCTTTACAATGGCCGGAATTATTCAGATCGGCAGTATGTGCTTTACACAAGCGATCCTGATTTTTTAATTACCTTTGTATAAATTTAAAATAAAGTTCGATTGAGATCTGTTTTCACCCTATTAGTTGTTCTGCTCACCCTTTCATTCACTCGTACTGCGTATGGCCAGGTTGATAGGGGAGGATTTCCCCGCAGTATTCAGTCTCAACACCTGAAAGGATCACTACCAGCGGTAGTCGAAGTGTCGCCACCTGATTTGTTGTTAATACAAAAAGAAGATATTGAGGATGTCAGGCTCGAAAAGTCCTATAGGGTAGGAGTTGAAATCCCAGTTGCTATTTCGATGAAAACTTCCGGTCAATGGGACCAACTTCCGGGTGGAGGAAGGATTTGGAGAGTAGCAATAAATTCTCCTGGTGCGCAGGGTATTGGTTTGAATTTTAAAGATTTACAATTACCTTCAGGCTCTGATTTATTTGTTTATACTCCCGATCATAGTTTAGTTATTGGCGCAATAACTTCCTCCGAAATACCTTCGAATCATACCTTCACGTGCCGCCCTTTGTATGGGAATAAGATTATTATTGAATATTATCAACCCGAAAGTGTGGTAGGAAATGAGGTTATTGAAATTTCGGGTCTCGTTTTTATTTATCGCGGAATGGTGCAGCCGGCCATGAAAAATAACAAATCTGCTTCATCAGGAAGCTGCGAAGTAAATGTGAATTGCGAGGAAGGACAGAATTGGCAGAATCAAAAGAAAGGGGTGGTGAAAATTTACGCCAAGGTAAGTACGAATTATTTCTGGTGTACAGGAACCTTAATAAATAATACCGAACAGAATTTCAGCGGGTTGCTGCTTACGGCTGCCCATTGCAGCAAGAATGGCAGTGGCGTTACGGCTACCGCTGACGACTTTAGCCAGTGGGTTTTCTATTTTAATTACGAAACTGCAGCATGTGGATCTACCGGTGCTCAGGAGCATACTATTGTTGGTGTGCAGAAACTTGCCATGGCAAACTATCAGCTGGATGTGGGTTCTGATTTTCTTTTGCTTAAGTTGCTGGGTGAAATTCCGGCTTCGTACAATCCCTTTTATTGCGGGTGGAATGCAACCAGTGAAAATTCAACTTCCGGGGTATGCATTCATCATCCGGGAGGAGATGTAAAAAAAATATCTACTTATACTACCCCGCTTAGTTCCGGAACCTGGGGATCAACACCTAACACGCATTGGGTCGTAAAATGGGCTGCTACAAATAATGGATTTGGAGTTACCGAAGGTGGTTCGTCAGGTTCACCTTTGTTTAACAATAATGGTTTGGTAATTGGGGCGCTCACCGGTGGTGATAGTGATTGCCAGCACCTTACCGAGGCTGATATGTTTGGAAAAGTATCCTACTCCTGGTCATCCAATGGAAATACAGCCGATCAGCAGCTTAAACCATGGCTTGATCCGGGAAATAGTGGAACTACTGTATTGCCGGGTTCGTTCAATGAGAAATATGCTGTTGCTGAATTTTCGGCCCATAGTAAAGTTATTCCTGTTGGCGGAACCGTTGATTTTCAGGATCTTTCGCGTGGAAAACCCGATCACTGGCATTGGTATTTCCAGGGTGCCAATCCTTCAGAGTCAACAGTTCAAAATCCTTCAGGCGTCCGCTTCGAACGTTTTGGTAAAATGAACGTAAAACTGGTGGTAAGCAATTCGTTTAATTCGGATACCATTGTCAAAGAAGAATATATTGACGTCAGGGCTGTTGTATCGCCAAATCCGTCGTTTGGCGTAGTCAATATTTTAACTGATCTGAATAATGAAAAAGACATTGTTATTGAGGTGTTCGATGCTTTTGGCAAAATCGTTCAGCGCTTCGGATATCCCGGTGCAATTACATCAACATACAGTATAAAACTTCCACCGTATGGAAATGTGTTTTTTATCAGGGTTATACATGGCGATCAGTTGCAAACGCATAAAGTGATTGTGGTACATTGATAATGGACAATGGATAATTGACAATTGACAATTGATAGTGAAAAGCTACCGTAAAGGGATTATGGTGCTCTTAATGGTTATTTGAAAAGTAAAATAAAATGATGATTTCAGAAATTATAGAATCCTCGGTGATTAACAAGCGTATAAAAGATATTTCACACAAAGTTTTGAATTCGGTTCGTATCACACCCGAAGAAGGCATTGCGCTTTACCGGGAAGCTGAAACGGCTTTATTAGGTTTACTTGCCGACCAGGTTCGTAAGCGGACTGTTGGCGAATATGTTTTTTATAACCGTAATGTGCATATCGAACCGACCAATATTTGTGTTTACGATTGCAAATTCTGTTCGTATTCGCACCACCAGAGCAAGGAATCGTGGGAACTTACGGTTGACGAAATGGTGAAAACCGTGCTGAACCTTGGTGATGATATTACCGAGGTTCACATTGTAGGAGCGGTGCATCCGGCTCGCGATATCTATTATTATGCCGACCTGGTTAAACGCGTGCACGAAGCCAGACCCGAGGTTCATATAAAAGCCTATACCGCCATCGAAATTGAATACATGGCGCAGCGTTCGGGTTTGAGTTTCAAACAAGGCCTGCAATTGCTTAAAGATGCCGGTCTGAATTCATTGCCTGGCGGAGGTGCCGAAATATTCGATGATACTATCAGGGAGCAAATCTGTGGAAAGAAATCATCGACTGAAGCGTGGCTCGAAATTCATGAAACCGCGCATAAACTTGGTATTCCCACCAATGCTACCATTCTTTACGGACATGTGGAACAATTCGAACACCGTATCCATCATATGGAATTGCTCCGGCAGTTGCAGGATCGCACAGGCGGGTTTAATGCGTATATCCCACTGAAGTTCAAGAATAAAAACAATGAAATGTCGTATATCGACGAAGTTTCATCCGTTGAAGACCTCAGGAATTATGCAGTGTCGCGAATATATCTGGATAACATTGCCCATTTAAAAGCCTACTGGCCTATGATAGGTAAAGAAATGGCCGTGCTTTCGCTGGCATTTGGTGTTGATGACCTGGATGGAACCATTAATGATTCGACCAAAATATATTCCCTTGCCGGTGCCGGCGATCAGAATCCATCCCTGGGCAGCGATGAGATAAGGCAACTGATTCTAAAAGCCGGGCGTGTACCAGCCGAAAGGGATTCGGTTTATAATATTTTGAAGGAAGGGTAATTAGTAGGCTGGAATCTGGAATCTTGAATCTGGAAACAGGAAAATAGAAAATAGAAAATAGAAAATGGTTCGTGCTTAGGGGCTTAATATTTTGTGGTCAATTGTATTAGCCTATTTTCGTTTTTCTATCAGCGATTTTCAATTAACCACTAACTTTTTTTCATTAAACGTTAACTATTTTCCATTAACCATTAACGATTTCCTATTAACCATTACCGATAAACGATTTCCCAAAAACGATTAACTATTTTCCATTAACCATTAACTATTTTCCTACAACTCACCTCCCCTTACAATCCCTGGGCCAGCAAATCAATAATATGGATGGTTTTTATCGATAGTTTATGTTTATCGATATAGCCTTGCTGGTGCATCAGGCAGGATGAATCGGTACTTACAATATATTCGGCGCCGGTTTCGAGGGCATGATGCACTTTTTGCTCGGCCATTGCCGTTGAAATAGATTCGTGTTTTACCGAAAAAGTCCCTCCGAAACCACAACAGGTATGCGTTTCCTTCATTTCACGCAGTTCGAGCCCTTTCACCTGCCGGAGTAGCTCGCGGGGTTGATCGGTCAGGCCATATTCGCGTAAGGCGGCACACGAATCATGGTAAGTAATTACATGTTCAAAAGATGCGCCTATATCAGTGATTTTTAATACATTAACCAAAAAATCGGTAAATTCAAAAAAGTTCTTTTTCAGCTGGTGATATTCGATATGCAGGGCTGAATTGTAAAACATTTCATCATAATAATTCCTTACGAAACCGGCACAGGAGGCAGACGGGCCAACTACATAGCGGTTGTTCGGGAAATCACGGATAAATTTCTCCCCTATCGTTTTGGCCTCTTCCCAGAACCCGCTGTTGAACGCCATTTGACCACAACAGGTCTGCTGATTGTTATAATGAACTTCAACACCCAGCTTTTCGAGAATTTTAACCATGTTAAAACCCGTTTCCGGGTATAGCTGGTCGATAAAGCAAGGGATAAATATGTCAACCGTCATGTGTCGGGGCGTTTTTGTGTTTGAAAAGCAAAAATATTAAAAAATAGCCGCTAAACTTCACAAAGTTATTAACCGCTTGTTAATTTGGATATGGAAGGTTAAAGGTCTAATGTCAAATGTCAGATGTCGAATGTCAAAGGTCGAGGCTATGTCTTCTGCTTTTCATTGTCCATTGTCAATTGTCCATTGTTAATTAACAAGCCTGCTTTTTTTAAATCTTTCCAGAAATCAGGATACGATTTCCTGACAACTCCAGGCTCATCGAGGCATAGATTTTTATGAAGCAATGCAAGCGGAGCGAACGACATGGCCATACGGTGATCATCGTAACAATTGATTATAGTCTGAGCTGAATTATCATTATTTTGTGGAATATTTCCAAATGTAACCATCCTATTTTCAACAACATCAACATGATATCCAAGTTTGACAAGTTCGTTTTTTATTGCTGCTATACGGTCGGTTTCCTTTACCCTCAATGTTTTTAGTCCCGAGAACCGGCCTTTGATTCCTAATGCGGCACATGTAACAATTACGGCCTGGGCAAGGTCGGGGCATTCGGTGAAATCATAATTGAATTCGTCGGTTATTAGAAGACCCGATTTTGTGATCAGTAGCCCCTCACCGGTAAACACAGAATTCACTCCCAGGCTTTTATAAATTTGAGGCAAAACCGAATCGCCCTGAACGCTTTGCTCATGTAAACCTTTCAATAGAATTTTTGCATCGGTTGCCAATGCTGCGACCTCATACCAAAAGGCAGCCGCACTCCAGTCGGGTTCCAGTAATTTCGCAAAATCTATATTCGTGTAATTTCTTTGTTCAATCACAACCCGGTTATCAACAAAACTCACCCAAGCGCCGCATTTTTGCATCAGATTTTGTGTCATCCGGATATAAGAACCTGAAATGACTTCACCGATCAATTCAATAGTAAGTCCACCTTTCAGAACAGGTCCAAGCATCATCAGCGCACTGATAAACTGGCTGCTGATTCCGGCATAAAGTTGTACTGTTCCGCCATCTAATTGCAGATTACCGTTGATATATACAGGTGGAAATCCGCTGTTTTTCCCGAAAGTCAAATCTGCCCCCAAATGCTGTAATGCATCAGTAAGTGGCTGGATAGGACGTTGTTGCATCCGTTCCGTACCTGTGATATGCCATTTGCCGGGTGTTACGGAAAGCAAGGCTGTCAGAAACCGCATCACTGTTCCGGCATTTCCTACATTTATTTCGGTTGTTGCTGAATAATTGTCTCTTTTACTGCTGATTTCCCGTAATAACAACTGCATGGTTTTGGTATCCGACGCATCTGAAATCAATTCAACCGGACTAGAATTTCCTGCGATATGATTAATAACCAAAAGCCGGTTAACAATGCTCTTACTTAACGGCAAAGTAACCTGGCAGTCGATTTGCTTATGATGGTTTGTTATACAGCTCAAAGCGAAAAGATTAGTTCCAAAACTACAAAGTCTAATTGATCATAGTAATTTTTTAAATTATTAAACCGGGAAACCTATTTCGAGATTTGTGTAAAAATGCAAACTCTCGCGAATCAGGATTTCTTCAGGGAACTGATCAAAAACCGGCTCCCCGATTTTACGGATGAGCGAAAAGTTGAGCGTATCCTTATCCGTGTTTTTTTTATCATGACGCATTAAGGCAAGCAATTCAGTGACTGAATTTTTACTAATCGCGTAATGCGGGAAATGCTGCATTACCAGGTGGGTCAGGGTTTCCAAATCCTTAGGAGCCAGGCCGCAGAAACGCATCGAAATATAGCTTTCGCAAATAATACCGATGGCAATAGCTTCACCGTGTACAAGAGGATCGGAATCGTTTTGCTGCGAATAGGATTCGATGGCATGGCCGATGGTATGGCCGAAATTCAGCACTTTACGGATGCCTCCTTCCGAAGGATCCTGATTGACAACCTTGATTTTAACCGAGGCGGAAGTCAAAACGGCATTTTCGGTGCAAAATTTATCTGGAGAATTCATTAAAAGCAACTCCCCGAAATGTTGTTCGCTATCAATCAGAGCATGCTTAATCATTTCAGCGTACCCCGAAAGTTTCTGTCTTTCGGGTAACGTGTTTAAAAATTCAGTAAAAACGAAAACACCCTTCGGTTGTGCAAAAATACCGATCTGATTCTTTACCGAATCCAGGTTAATTCCGGTTTTACCGCCAATAGATGCATCAACCATAGCTAACAAGGTAGTTGGGATATGAATAAAATTCATTCCGCGCTTAAAAGTGGCTGCTGCAAATCCCCCAATATCGCTAATAACTCCGCCACCCAGGCAGATAAGCAGGGAATTGCGCCTTGCCTGGCCTGAGGATAACATACGCCATACTTTCTCTAAGCCGGTAAGGGTCTTATTCGATTCGCCGCTTTGCAATTTGATAATAGGGAATCCGGACAACGAAGTGCATTTTTCGAGTAAAACCGGCAAGCAGTGAGTTTCCGTGTTTTCGTCAACCAGGATATAAATTCCCGATGAATGGTACTCCCGAACAATTTCCTGTAGTTTCGACCAGCCGTTTATACCTGAATATATTGAATTTGATAGGTTCATAGGGCAAAGATACTAATTTCGTGAAAAGAGGCAGGTAAATGTTAACGACATTGCACTTACATATAAAAACCTTTATACATTTGCACCTCAAACAAAACTATATGCTTTCATTTGAAAATACGGAAATAGCCTTTCGTTACAAGACAAATTCCGATTTATCCAGGGCGCGGATCCTTTTCGGCACCATCGCCAACCCGGGATTAGTTAAAATTGGGAAATCCTTAACTTATTTCGCATTAAACATGCACTTACCTATTGCATGGGCTATTAAACCAACGCTTTATAAACATTTTGTAGGTGGCGAAACTTTGGATGAATGCGAAAAAACAGTCCGCCTGCTAAGCAAATACAAGGTTAAATCTATTCTCGACTACTCAGTTGAAGGAGGCAAAGACCGCGAATCCATGCAACGTACCCTGGACGAAACCCTTCGCTCTGTGGTTCATGCAGCCAAACATCCTGATATCCCGTTTTCGGTTTTTAAACCTACTGCTTTTGCTTCGCAGGATGTCCTGACCCTGGCTTCCGAAAATGCTGAACTTGACGGCGAAACCGCAAAATCCGTTCAGTTTTTTAAAGATAGCGTCGAAAAACTCTGCCGGACTGCTTTCGAAAATGACATTCCTATCATGATTGATGCCGAGGACTCATGGTATCAGCCATTCGTGGATAGTGTCGTTACGGGGATGATGGAAAAATACAATAAGGAGAAAGCAATCGTATACAATACATTGCAGATGTACCGGACTGACAGGCTTGATTTCCTGAAACAAGCTTTGCGAAAAGCCGAAGAAGGCAATTATTTCCTTGGAATGAAATTCGTACGTGGAGCTTACATGGAAAAAGAGCGTATGCGCGCTACCGAAAAAGGCTATCCTTCGCCCATTCAGCCCGATAAAGCCGCCACCGATAAAAATTATGATGCCGGTATTGCTTTTTCTGTAGCCCACCTCGACAGGATCGCGGTTTTTAACGGTTCGCACAACGAAACCAGTAACCGTTTGCTTACCGAACAAATGCAAAAACTGGGACTTGCCCGGAATGAAAACAGGATCTGGTTTTCGCAACTATACGGAATGAGCGATCACATCAGTTTTAACCTGGCCGATGAAGGGTACAACGTAACCAAATATATACCTTACGGCCCTGTACGCAATATTTTACCTTACCTCATCAGGCGCGCCGAAGAAAACACATCTATTGCGGGCCAAACCGGCCGCGAACTTGGACTGCTCGAACAGGAAAGAGTCAGAAGAAAAAGTGGACGATAGAATTTTACCATTCCTTTTATTATTAAAGAGGTTTGCAATACTTTTGATTTTGTTTTCTGCGATCCATTCGCATCTGCTTTCAGTAAAACAAAAAAGGCTGTCAATATTTTTTGACAGCCTTTTTTGTTAAAATAAATTATCCGTTATTTATTGATTATAAATCGTTTGCTGTATCCGTTTGCTTTATTTT
>CAIXAQ010000723.1 GCA_903917425.1 uncultured Bacteroidales bacterium | reverse complement strand
TCAAAAATGTTAGTCTGAATAATACTCGGATTTACGCAATTCACTCTTATTTGCTGCGCCGCTAGATCCAAAGCAGCGCCTTTAGCAAATCCGTTAATCGCCCCTTTAGTTGCTGCATACATCGATTCTCCATAATGTACACAATAAACTCCGGAAAGAGAAGATGTGAATACAATAGAAGAAGGGGTCTTTAATTTCTTTTTCCTAATTAATAACTGGGTAAGCAAAATGGGTGCAATTGTATTTGTCTGAAAAATTTCATCAAGGTATATTTTAGTGATGAATTTCACTAAAACAATCTTTGCTATTCCTGCATTATTTGAAACACCATCCAAAGATGGACACATCTCAACTAATTTTTCAGTGTCTTCATAATTGGACAGATCTGCAACAAACTGCGAATGTTGATTTCCTTCTAAAGAAACATAAGTGTCATTCAAACGTTTAGCATTTCTTCCCGTAATAATTACCGTTGCACCCATTTTCGAACATTCAACGGCAGTTGTCCTGCCAATACCGGATGAAGCGCCTGTGACTAATATTGTCTTTCCCTCCAACGAATATGGGTTATACATCTGATGCTTTATTTGATGTTGACAATTCAAATAGTTCTTTTATTGTTGAACAATTACGAATATCAGCCCCTGTTATTCTCTTCTCCATTTCCTCATCAACCATGGATATAATAGATAAGGCAGTCAATGAACTCCACTCAGCTAACTGTTTATAATTGGTCTCAGGTGAAAACTCAGTAACTGGAGTTTCATCAAACTCGGCTGCAAATTTTGTTACAAATTCTTCTAGTTTCATAATTTTATTTATTTAAGGGATTAATATTACTATAAGTTGGTACTTCCCATAAAGAAGTAACTTTTTTATCCGGGCACATTCTTATTACAATTTTTTGTAATGTATCATCTGTTCCCACTTCATAAAACTCTTTTACACCATCTTTCTCCATATTATGTGTCATAGATGTCCACATTACGGGATGAGTAATATGCTTTATCAGATTTTCCTTAATTTCGTCAGGATTAGTATGAGCAAATCCATCTACGCATTGATATATTGGAATTACAGGCTTATTAAAAACTGTTTGACTTATTATTTCGCCCAACTCAATACGCGCGTCTTCCATGTATGGTGAATGGAAAGATCCACCAATACTTAAAGGAAAAGCTTTTTTTGCTCCTTCAGTTTTGAATGCTTTACAAGCTAAACGAATCCCTTTTTTAGAGCCAGTTATAACGACCTGTCCCGGACCGTTGTAATTAGCAAAATACAAGGGTTCTCCGAATTCACTTGAAATTTCTTCAAGTCTTTTTACTATATACTCATCAGGTAATCCAATAACTGCAGCCATTGCGGTCTCATACTTCTCGCAAACTTTTTGAGCTATTAGGGCGCGATTCAAAACCAAAGTAAGTGCATCTTTAAATGATAGAGTTTTATTTACTACCAAAGCGCTGAATTCACCCAACGAATGACCTGCAACCACATCCGGCACGAGGTCTTTTTGAGTTAAGGCTAAAATGACGCTATACAGAAATACTGCTGGTTGTGTATTTATAGTTTCCAATAATTCTAGTTCAGAACCAAAAAACATCACATCAGTAATCCTTCTTCCTAATAATTCATTGGCATATTCAAAAAGTTCTCTCGCAACAGGGAAGTTGTCGTATAACTCCTTTCCCATGCCTTCTCTTTGAATGCCTTGACCAGGGAATATAAATGCTTTCATAACAATAAAATTATTTTAACCTAATAGCGGGATTACCATAAACTGTTGAGCTTTCTTTCACTTTACGAATGACAAAACTACAGGCTCCTACAATAGCGCCTTTACCAATCACAACTTTGTGATTTATAACAGCTGAAGTATGTATAGTAACTTCATCTTCAACTACAACGCCCCCAATACAAACCGCGTTGCAATCAATACGTGAATAATTGCCTACTATCGAATCGTGTCCTACAACTGCTGAAGCTTGTATTAGTACAAAATCTCCAACTATTGAGCCCGAACCCAAAGTTGAATTTTGAAGTATAATACACCCAATGCCAATTTTGGCATTTATATCAACAATTACAGTAGGGTGTATTAATGTGATAAATTTACCACCTTTATCTAATATAAGCTGAATGCAAATTTTTTTGGATTGAACATCCCCCATTGCACAAATAAACACATCATCTGGTTCAACAACATAATTTTCAACAGAAGCTAATATTGGTGGATAAGAATCATAGGCATTTAGAATGCCAGTTCTCCTGTCGAGGAAGCCTTTTATTTGATATTCTTTTTGAAAGCCTGAACATTCTAACGCTAAATGATAAATACCACGGCCAAAACCACTGGCTCCAATGATTATTAAGTTCTTCATTTGTATGATATTGACTGAAGTTGAGACTTCCTGATTTTTATTGGTAAAAGTATTTGATAATTGACCGAATATTCGAATATTTCGCTTAATATTATCCTATAGAATGGACGATACCTAAATATTTCTATAACGGCTCTTTGGCAATTATTTCGTTATTCTTACTGCAAATAGCATGTATAATTCATCTCTGCTTAAATTACT